>NZ_JAADJW010000015.1:0-128420 GCF_010092875.1 Vibrio sp. LB10LO1 | reverse complement strand
GATTCGGGATTCGGGATTCGGGATTCGGGATTCGGGATTCGGGATTCGGGATTCGATTCTATTTTGCCTTTCTGGGGAGAAGTTCTGTCAACAATTTCTATACTTAAGCTTCTTTCAGTCCATGTCCCAGCGCACACATCCCGATTCCCAAAGCGAAGCGTTCTCGAATCTCGGAGCGTAAGCGTTCCCATATCCCTTTCTCTAACTTAATCCTGTACAAAAACACAGCTTAGTGGTTAACATACTGCTATGTTAACTATTTTCTTGAGCCCACTATGTCTGCCCAAATGTTATCTGCTGTTCCTTTAACTTCTCTGTCTGGAGTTGGCGCTAAAGTCGCAGAAAAACTCGCCAAAGTTGGCTTGCATAGCGTTCAAGATCTGCTGTTTCATCTTCCTCTTCGTTACGAAGATCGCACTCGCATTCACCCAATCGCCAAACTGCATGCCGGACTTTGGGCGGCGGTACAGGGCAAAGTCATGGCTGTCGATACTACTTTCGGCAAACGCAAAATGCTGACGGTAAAGATCAGCGACGGCAATGGCACCATTACCCTACGCTTTTTTAACTTTACTGCCGCGATGAAGAACAATTTCTCGAATGGTAAGTTAGTACACGCTTACGGTGAAATTAAGCGTGGCGGTATGGGCTTAGAAATTGTTCACCCTGACTACAAGTTTTATGTAAGTGAGCAAAAGCCGGATGTGGAACAGAGCTTAACTCCCGTTTATCCAACCACCGATGGGTTGCGTCAAATCACTTTGCGTAACCTGACGGAACAAGCTTTATCACTCCTCGATAAAGCCGCAGTGCAAGAGTTGCTGCCTTCCGGTTTGTACAATCACCAGATCACCATGTCGCAAGCGCTGCATACGATTCATCGACCGCCTCCAACCATTAATTTGGATGAGTTTGATGAAGGTAAACATCCAGCTCAAATTCGTTTGATCATGGAAGAATTACTGGCGCAGAACCTCTCTATGTTGGCAGTGCGCAGCAAAGGACAACAGGACGTTGCATTGCCTTTGGCATCGTGTGACTCGCTGAAAAAGCAACTACTGGCTCAATTGCCCTTCTCGCCGACCAATGCTCAAGCACGAGTCGTTAAAGAAATTGAAGCTGACTTAGAAAAAACGCACCCAATGATGCGCCTTGTTCAAGGTGACGTAGGCTCGGGGAAAACTCTAGTTGCTGCGCTTGCTGCCGTCAGAGCCATTGAACACGGCTATCAAGTCGCTTTAATGGCACCGACCGAGCTGCTCGCCGAACAGCACGCGATTAACTTCGCTAATTGGTTTGAGAAAATGGGCATTCAAGTCGGTTGGCTGGCGGGCAAATTAAAAGGTAAAGCCAAAGAAGCCGAATTGGCGCGTATTGCCAGTGGTGAAGCGCAGATGGTCGTGGGCACTCACGCCCTCTTCCAAGAACATGTTGAGTTCCATCATCTTGCTTTGGTCATTATTGATGAACAGCACCGCTTTGGCGTCCACCAGCGCTTAGAGCTGCGCGAGAAAGGCGCTAAACAAGGCGCTTATCCGCACCAGCTCATCATGACAGCAACGCCAATTCCGCGAACATTAGCCATGACAGCTTATGCTGACTTAGAAACGTCGGTGATTGATGAGTTACCGCCAGGTCGAACACCAATCCAAACCGTCGCGATTCCAGACACCAAACGCGATGATATCGTCGAACGAGTGCGCAATGCTTGCTTAAACGAAGGCAAACAAGCGTATTGGGTATGTACCTTGATTGATGAGTCCGAAGTCTTGGAGGCTCAAGCTGCTGCCGACACTGCAGAAGAGCTGCAACGTAAACTGCCTGACGTAAAAATTGGTCTAGTGCACGGACGAATGAAGCCCGCAGAGAAGCAAGCGGTGATGCAGGATTTCAAAGACAACAAGCTGCATTTACTGGTCGCAACGACAGTGATTGAAGTTGGCGTAGACGTCCCCAACTCCAGTTTGATGATCATCGAGAACCCAGAGCGTTTAGGTTTGGCTCAGTTACACCAGCTTAGAGGTCGTGTTGGTCGAGGTTCAGTGGCTAGCCATTGTGTGTTGCTGTATCACTCGCCACTATCAAAAACCGCGCAAAAACGTTTAGGCGTATTACGAGAAAGCAACGACGGCTTCGTGATCGCACAGAAAGACTTAGAGATTCGCGGACCGGGTGAGCTTCTTGGTACCAAACAAACTGGCTTGGCAGATTTTAAAATTGCCGACTTAGTGCGAGATCAGCGCTTAATTCCGGAAGTTCAACGCATTGCACGTTACATTCATGACAACTACCCGACGAATGCGACCGCAATTATTGATCGTTGGTTAGGCGAGCGTGACATTTATTCTAAGGCGTAAACGGGCAGCGCCTTAGAAGTAAGACGTTTCTTTCACCAATTCGATAACTAAATCACATCTAAATTTCTATTCTATTGATTTTAAATATGTAAAATCAATAACGTTTTATTAACACAACACACAGATGCGTTGTGCTATCGGCTAGGTTAGTTAAGCACTACTGCTAACCTCCACTCTGATAATAAATACGTTTCAAGGAGTAGAAATGAAGAGTACCTGCCTTAGGCTGTTGGCTTCAGCCTGTATTCTAAGTAGTGGTTCAGCATTTGCTGACACCTCAGATATGGCGAAATTGTTCGCTAAAGGATCGAGCTTTTTTAACCCAAAACTCTCCCCTGATGGCAAATACCTTGGGGTCGAATCCAAAGTGGATGGCAAAGACGCGCTGGTCATTCTCGACGCACAAACAATGAAGCCAACCAACATGCTTCGATTCCCAGACAACGAGCAGGTCGCGGATTATTACTGGGTCAACAATGAGCGCGTTGTCGCTTCAAAAGAAACCTTCACGGGCTGGTTTACTCAACCCTCACCCACAGGTGAATTTGTTGCCGCGAATGTCGACGGTTCTAAAACCGCCTACCTGTTCGGTCCTCAACCACCACAAAGCGGCAGCAGCGTTTCTAAACGAGGCAAAGCCACTCGCGCCTTCGGCATCATGTTAGACCCAATGCCAAATGACGAAAAGCACATGCTGATTGCAGCGATTCCATACAACCGCTCATTTGACATGGAAGAGGAAAAAGATGTCTACAAAGTCAATGTCTACAATGGTCGTGCGACCAAGCAGATGTCAGCCCCTATCAGAAACAGCTATTTCCTAGTTAACCATGATAACCAAGTAGGCTTTGTAACGGGCGCTGGTGATGATCTCAAACTGAAGTCTTTCTATCGCAATGGCAACAAGTGGCAATCCATCGCGACATTAGACAAACTCAATTTAGAAGAACTAACCCCCATTTCCTTCGCCGAAAACAACCATGCGATTTATGCCGCTGCAAGTAAAGACGGCTCACCCCAAGCGATTTACCATGTTGATTTAAAAACAGGAAAATACAAAGAAGTGGTTGCCGGCGAAAAGGTTTCACCACATAACTTTTGGCTAGATCAGCAATCCAAGCAACTGTACGCCATTGAATATGAAAAAGACTATCCAACCTATGCCTTCGTGGACGACAAGCACCCGCTGAGCAAGCAGTTGAAGCAACTACTGGCGACATTTGAAGGTCATCAAGTGCGTATTCTTAGCCAAACAGAAAATGGCGATAAATTCATTGCTCTGGCATTTAACGACCGTAATCCCGGCGATTATTACCTATTCAACACCGATCCTGTCGAAGGTCGATACCTCTTCTCTGCACAGAAATGGCACGACCCAAAAAAAATGGCAGAAGTTCGTCCATTTGCTTTCACGGCAAGAGACGGGCAGGAAATCAATGCCTTGCTAACACTTCCACCGGGTAAAGCGGAAAAGGACCTACCTTTGATTGTGAACCCGCACGGTGGACCTCACGGACCGCGTGACTGGTGGGAGTTCAATCCAGAGAACCAGTTCTTAGCTCAAAAGGGCTATGCTGTTCTGCAAATCAACTTCCGTGGTAGTGGTGGCTTTGGAGATAACTTTGAAGAACTTGGATACCGTAAATGGGGTACCAATATTCAGTACGACATCATTGATGCCACTCGCCATATCATCAAGCAAGGTATTGCCGATGCCGATCGTATCTGTATTTCTGGCGGTAGTTTTGGCGGCTACAGCGCGCTTCAAAGTGCCATCGTCGAACCGGATCTATTCCAGTGTGCAGTAGGCAGCTTTGGCGTCTATGACCTTGAAATGCTTTACACTGAAGGCGACGTAAAAGACCGCAAGTCAGGCGTTAACTATCTAGAAGAAGTGATCGGTCGTGATAAGAAAGAGCTTCAATCTATGTCACCCGTTCATCATGTCGACAAGCTAAAAGCAGACATTATGTTGGTCCACGGAGCCAAAGATGAGCGAGCACCCATTGAACAATTTGACGCTTTAGTGGAAGCGCTCAAAGCGATCAATTATCCGCACAAAACAATGGTGATCGGAGATGAAGGGCACGGGTTTTATAATGATGAGCACCAAGCCAAGTACCTTACTCAAATTGGTGAGTTCTTCGATAAGCACCTGAAAAACTAATCTCCCAAAGTAAAACCTTAAAGGCGATAACCATTCCGTTATCGCCTTTTCTTTCCAGCCCAAAGCAAACGTTTGCTTTTTGAGTAAATCCCTCTATAATCGCGCTCAAAATTTATGGTGTGCGCCTTGTCACATCAAACCAACCTGAGTTGACACTGATTAACAGCAATCACAGGTCATAACGTCAACTCCACCCAGCACTCCCATTCAGCGAGCTCTGGGGCAAGAATTATTGCGACTAGCGAGACAAACATGACAACTTCAAACCGAACTTCGGAACTGGTCTATCAGTTAAACGATCGTCCACCACTACCTCAGACCATTTTTGCTGCACTTCAGCACTTATTGGCGATGTTCGTAGCCGTTATCACCCCTTCTCTGATCATTTGTCAGTCTTTGGGTGTGCCTGCTGACCAAACCAACACCATCATCAGCATGTCACTGTTTGCATCAGGCGTGTCTTCCTTTATTCAAATTCGTACCTTTGGCCCTATCGGCTCAGGTTTACTTTCTGTGCAAGGCACCAGCTTTAACTTCTTAGGTCCAATCATTGGTGCGGGTCTTTCTCTTAAAGCAGGCGGTGCGGACCTCAGCACCATGATGGCAGCGATTTTCGGTACTATCTTGGTGGCGTCTTTTGCTGAAATCCTGCTATCTCGCGTCTTAGAACACGCACGCCGCATCATTACGCCATTGGTGTCTGGCATTGTCGTGACGCTTATCGGCCTGACGCTTATCCAAGTGGGTTTGGTATCAATGGGCGGTGGCTACGCGGCAATGAGCGATGGCTCTTTCGGTAGCCTAGACAAGTTAGCTCTCGCTGGCACAGTACTTGGCTTGATCGTGATTCTTAACCGCTCAAAGAACCCATACCTACGTGTTGCATCAATTGTAATTGCAATGCTGGTTGGCTACGTCATGGCGTACTTCATGGGTATGGTCGACACCTCAACACTGGGCGAAACTGACCTCATCGCGCTGCCAATCCCAATGCAATACGGCTTAAGCTTCGACTGGTCGCTGTTTATTCCACTGGTTCTGATTTTCTTCATCACGGCACTAGAAGCAATAGGTGACATCACCGCAACGTCTGAAGTTTCCGGTGAGCCAGTGAAAGGTCCGGTTTACATGAAGCGCATCAAAGGCGGCGTATTAGCTGATGGTCTAAACTCAGCGATTGCTGCGGTATTCAACAGCTTCCCGA
Source organism: Vibrio sp. LB10LO1 (assembly GCF_010092875.1). Lineage (NCBI taxonomy): Bacteria > Pseudomonadati > Pseudomonadota > Gammaproteobacteria > Vibrionales > Vibrionaceae > Vibrio > Vibrio sp. LB10LO1. The sequence goes on along the minus strand of NZ_JAADJW010000015.1, from coordinate 122,692 downwards.
ACTCTACCTTTAGCCAAAACAACGGCATCATTATGCTCACTGGTGTAGCAAGCCGTTACGTGGGTTACTTCATTTCAGGCATGTTGGTGATTCTGGGTCTTTTCCCGGGTGTGGCAAGCTTTGTTCAGCTGATTCCTGAGCCAGTTCTGGGCGGCGCGACTATCGTGATGTTCGGTACCATTGCCGCAGCGGGCGTACGCATCATCTCTCGTGTCGACCTCGATCGCCGCGCAATCCTAATTATGGCGTTGTCGTTCTCGATGGGTTTGGGCATTGCACAAAAACCAGAAATTCTGCAATTCATGCCTGAGTTTATTAAGAGCATTTTCTCCACGGGTGTGGCAGCAGGCGGCATCACCGCTATCGTATTGAACCTACTGCTTCCAGAGAAACTGGAAGAGGAAGACGAGCTGGTTGCTCAAGAGGTAAAAGAATCCTAACCTTGCCCTAGGATGATCGGGGAGCCCAACCTAGTCATAGGTTGGGCTTTTTTATTGGAATCGATTGAGCAAGAAAGCTTACTTGGTTGGGAAACTGATTTGTGCGCTTAACCCGCCTTCACTGCGGTTACGTACCACAACCGAACCAGAATGTTGGCTAACGATACGCTTCACAATGGCTAAGCCCAATCCGGTCCCTTCACTGCCTCGCGCCGTGTCACCACGAGTAAAAGGTTCAAACAACTTGGCAATTTGCGATTGCTCGATGCCCGGGCCGTTGTCTTCAACGCACACCCACACCAACTGTTTGTCGGCAGTGACACCCGTACTGATTTTCACCCAGCCATTACCGTATCGCAGAGCATTAACCACAAGGTTACTCACCGCACGTTTGATCGCGATTGGGCTGCCTTTTGCGGTTGGCATCGTTGGGTTGAGGTCCGTTTCAATTTCGACTTCATAACCCCCTTCCGACGTTGCTACGTCGCTGGTGATGGTATTAATGTCCACCTGCTCGAACGACTCTTTATTTACTGGCTTGAGGTAGTCCATAAACTGGCTGATGATCTCGTTACACTCTTCGGTATCACTGATGATGCCTTCAGCTAAGTAACTGTCTTCAGGTGACATCATTTCTGTCGCAAGACGAATACGCGTCAGTGGCGTACGTAAGTCGTGGCTAATGCCTGCCATCAGTAGCGCACGGTCTTCTTCAAGCTCTTGAATACCTTTCGACATCTGGTTGAAGGCGCGAGTTACAGAGCGGATTTCTGAAGCACCCTTCTCTGGCAATGGCGGTGGAATTTCACCTCGACCTACTCCTTTCGCGGCTTTTTCTAGCGCAATCAAAGGTCGGTTTTGTAAGCGAATAAACAACCAACCACCAGCAATGATCAGAAGCGCCATGATTAAGCTATTACGGAACAGCGGAGCAAAGTCTTCTTCTTGCAGTTCTGAAAGCGGAATACGGATGATGGAGTTCGGCAACTGATCGATGCGCATCCACAGAATGTAGCTTTCACTGCCAAGCAGCAAACGCACTTCCGTTGGAGAGCCGAGCTCTTGCGTCATCTCTTCCGACATCAAATCAATCGACATTGCATGATTGAACTCATTCATCATCTCGCTATCAACGCTGTGTACCGTCACACCCAAGTTTTCCAGCAGTTGGTGGCGCAGCGGAGCATCAGCTTTGAGTAGACCATCTTCATCGAGTACCAGATTCAACTCGTGGGCGAGAATTTTGTTGAACTGCTGCAAACTTGGCATCAACGCGTAGTTAAAAACGGCGTAGTAAGAAAAGACTTGGCTAGCGAGAAGCAAAGAGATGAACAGCAGAATGGATTGTGTAAATGAACTTCGGATTCGCATGGAGGATCCCTAATGGACTGTTCCTAGTGAACAACATTAATTGCGAGTTTCCAGCCCTCAAACAGGAAGGAGGCTTGAGGGTGGAATATGAGCAGCCGAGTATTATCGGCAGGCAGTAGAAGGTATTACGCTTCTTTGCCGTCTGGGACGAACACGTAACCTAAGCCCCATACCGTTTGGATGTAGCGTGGTTTGCTTGGGTCGTCTTCTAGCATGCGGCGTAGACGTGAGATTTGAACGTCGATAGAACGCTCCATCGCTGAGTATTCACGACCACGAGCCATGTTCATCAGCTTATCACGCGACATTGGCTCACGAGCGTTGGTCACAAGTGCTTTCAGCACCGCGAATTCACCCGAAGTCAGTGGCATCGCTTCATCACCACGGAACATTTCACGCGTACCTAGGTTCAAACGGAAGTCACCAAACTCAACCACTTTCTCTTCCGTGCTTGGCGCACCTGGCAGTTCAACCGTTTGGCGGCGAAGTACTGCTTTAATTCGAGCCAGCAGTTCACGCGGGTTAAACGGCTTTGGTAAGTAATCGTCTGCACCCACTTCAAGGCCAACGATACGATCGACTTCATCGCCTTTCGCCGTCAGCATAAGGATAGGTAGCATGTTGTTGGCGTGACGTAGACGACGACAAATCGATAAGCCATCTTCGCCCGGCAACATTAAATCCAACACCATAAGGTGGAAGTTTTCACGGGTCAGAAGACGGTCCATCTGCTCGCCGTTAGCGACACTTCTCACTTGAAAACCTTGCTCAGAAAGGTAACGCTCCAACAGAGCACGCAAACGAGCATCGTCATCAACCACTAATATTTTATGATTTTCCTGCATTGAAACATCCTTTCAGAGGCATCTATAGTCAAAAATGTATCACTGTTTTTTCAAACGTGCTTGTGCAAATTGTTACTCTTTTTATCTTAGCCACGGTTTTGATGAATTATTTCGATGTTTCGCATTATTTTTCTCCTCATCACAACAATTTACAGTCAGACAAAATCAAGGCTAATATGATCAACAGAATCCAATAACGGCTGATTTACTTCTAATGAAAACCAATTTAATTACCCGTGAAGGCTACAATCGCCTAAAAACCGAACTCGACTTTTTATGGCGAGAAGAACGCCCAGAAGTCACCAAAAAAGTCACTTGGGCAGCAAGCTTAGGCGACCGAAGTGAAAACGCTGATTATCAATACAACAAAAAACGTCTGCGTGAAATTGACCGTCGTGTCAGATACTTACGAAAGCGTCTAGAGCAAGTCAAAGTGGTGGATTACTCACCTCAGCAAGAAGGCAAAGTGTTCTTTGGTGCTTGGGTGGAAATTGAGAATGAAGCGGGCGATGTGAAGAATTTCCGCATCGTTGGTCCCGATGAAATCTATGGCGATGCAAAAGGTTATATCTCGATTGACTCCCCAATGGCTCGTGCGCTACTAAAAAAAGAAGTCGATGACGAGTTCGCAGTGAGAACGCCGGAAGGCTACAAAGAATGGTTCATCAATAGTATTCGCTACCAAGCCGAAGAAAACTGATTGAATGACCCAATAAGAAGAAAGCCGCACTCTTTAGTGCGGCTTTTACATTTTGGATATCAACCTTGAAGGTTACTCTTCGTAATCAGGCTTCTCGGTCACAATGTAGTTGGTATCGCTGGCAACGATCGCACCGTGCTTCAAGAAGTTCTTACCCAGAATCATGCTGTAATGGAAACGGCTACGGTCTTGCAAGTTTACGCGAATCTTCTTCTCTAGTTCGCCAAGCTTGACGTGCATTTCCACTACCGGACGTACGTTGGCTTTTTCACCTTTCTTGGCTTTAATGCGCATCACGTCAACAACGGGCTTGGTAAATTCCTTCTTCATACCGCTGTCATTCTCGTAGGTGAAGCTCACCATGTCTTTGCCATCTTTCTTGAACTGTTTGATGTTCTTGGCATTAATTGAGCTCACATCCGCGCCCGTATCCAATTTCACAGGGAAAGACATGCCTTCCACTTCCGCCACTTCAATGTGACCGGCTTTAAACAGTGGACGCGCATCGAGTAAGTGATCAGCACGTGTGTTCAACAGCACACCGCCTTTCGCCATGTTGTGGCCAAACACAAAGAACGGCTGCTCTTGGTCATCTTTCTCTAAAACATCAATGGCAAATTCGATGCTCTTCTCTTCATCACCAAATAGGAATTCCCCCTCAACAACTGGGCGAACCGAATCTCCTACTTTGAGCTTCTTCAGGACGCGTTTGGTAATTTTCTCTTCCTTGCCTTTCGAGCTTGGCAGGTAGAAGGTCACGACTTCTTTTTTGTCTTTCTCGGTCAGTTCAAAACCATCCACGCGCAACAACGGCGTTTTAACCGCGAAGGTTGGATACGCAGGCAGAACATGACCATCAATGTTGACTGACTCTTCAGGTGAGATAACCAATGGCTTAGATTTCAGAGCATTCTTAAATGACTTCTCAACGCCACCGAGCAAGTTCTCTTTGTCAGTGTCAATCACGAAGTGCTGACTTGCCACGTCTTTGCCCAAACGGATTTGCGAACTAAAACCGCTGCGATCACGCAGGTACACCAACCATTGCTGAGTTTCAGTTTCACTCACTTGCACAGGTAGGTACACCAGAGGGCGTTCACTCTTGCTGGTTTTCAGCATACGGACGAGTGGCAATGTCATGGGATGACGCTTACCGTTCTCACCTTCTAAAGTGAAAGAGACTTGTTTTTTCTTCTTATCGACTTTGATGTTAAGCGCGTGCACGTTGGTGTAACGACTGGTGGTCGAAATGCTTACCTTGTATGGCACGCCTTCAACATTAACCGTTTCTTTTTTACCGATCATCTGCGCCTTTTGTTGCTCTTGCAGGTAATCGTAACCAGCAAACACCCACGCGTTGTTGTCGAGGTAAGTTTTACCAATCAAGATTGGTGCTGAGAATTGAGTACGTTTGGTCAGGTTGACCACGGTATCCACAGTGTGCCCTGCAATGGTCATCGGCATTTTCACTGTCGGACGTAAAATTGGTTTTTCACTGGTACGGCTGCGGATCGCGCTGATGCGTTCAAGATCATCAGTGATCTTAATTTCTTTACCTGTGTAAGGATGATGAATCGTAAAGCTCACGGTCACTTCGTAGGGTTTGAAGCTGTCTGAATCCCACTTGGCTTTCGTCCCGCCAAGGTCATCGATAATCGCCCACATCAATTTGTCGTCTTTGAGACTTTTGTATTCAGGGTTGCTACTGCTGACGTGGATGTTTTCAGCGTGCATTGATGTGGTATCGGCACCGGTATCAATCTTACCAATGAATGGAACATCACTTAGCTCAGGAATATCATTGTAGTAAACACTCTCTACTCGTCCCAATACGACTTTATCATCAAGTTGGTAAATCGGATCTTGAGTGGTCGCGGAAAGTGTTTGCGACCAAGCGAGCGGCGTCGCCAATAAGGCACCAGAGAGCGCCAGAGCCAAAGACATTTTCTTCATCATTGTTTTCCGTATGAGCTAAGGTATAGGGTTAGTCGACAACCAAACGTATAAGTTCTCAATTTAATTACAGTTTTGACACAAATCTGACTGATGTCCACCAGCGCTCGGTAAATTTTTGAGTTACTAGTTTAAAACATTGCAAATTCCATGAATGACCCCAATGTTCTATACACAACCAATACCCAAACAGAATTAAAGAGAATACACGGATGAGCCAAGCTATCTGTCGCATGATTGCTCAAGAGCTGAATGTTCGCCCTGAGCAAGTCAACGCTGCTGTAACCCTTATCGATGACGGTAACACGGTCCCATTTATTGCACGTTACCGTAAAGAGGTGACGGGCGGCCTTGATGACACCCAACTGCGTACTCTAGACAGCCGTCTGTCTTACCTTCGTGAACTAGACGATCGCCGTCAGACCATCCTGAAGTCGATCCAAGAGCAAGGCAAACTTACGCCAGAGCTAGAACAAGAAATCACTCAGGCAGACAGCAAGACTCGTCTTGAAGACTTGTACTTACCTTACAAACCAAAGCGTCGCACCAAAGGTCAGATCGCGATTGAAGCCGGTCTTGAGCCACTTGCAGACCAGCTTTGGAATCATCCGCAAACTGAGCCAGAAAGTGAAGCAAGCAAATACCTTGATGCAGACAAAGGCGTGGCAGACACCAAAGCCGCACTGGATGGCGCTCGCGCGATCATCATGGAACGCATCGCGGAAGACGCAAACCTGCTAGAGAAAATCCGTGGTCACCTAAACCGCAATGCGGAAATGGGCGCTCGCGTGGTTGAAGGCAAAGAGCAAGAAGGTGAGAAGTTTAAAGATTACTTCAACCACAACGAGCCATTAAGCAAAGTACCATCGCACCGCGCACTGGCAATGCTACGTGGTCGTAACGAAGGCTTCCTGACATTGGCAATGAATGCCGATCCAGAACAGGAAGAAGGCGCGCGCCAGTCATACTGCGAAACGATTATCGCTGACCACTACGGTGTGACACTTAGCAGCGCACCTGCAGATACATGGCGTAAGCAAGTGATCAGCTGGGCATGGCGCATCAAAGTATCGATGCACATGGAAACCGAGCTAATGGGCGCAATGAAAGAGCGCGCAGAGATCGAAGCGATTGAAGTATTCGCCACCAACCTAAAAGACTTGTTGATGGCTGCGCCTGCGGGCCCTCGCGCAACACTTGGTCTCGATCCGGGTCTGCGTACAGGCTCGAAGATCGCTATTGTCGATCCGACTGGTAAGGTGCTTGCAACCGAAACCATCTACCCTCACCCACCACAAAAGCAATACGACAAATCAGCGCAAATCGTTGATCAGTTGGTGCGCAAGTACAACGTCGATTTGATCGCTATCGGTAACGGCACGGCTTCACGTGAAACCGACAGCTTTGTCGCGGACGTCATCAAACGTGGCAACCTGAAAGTTCAGAAGATCATTGTGAGTGAAGCGGGTGCATCGGTTTACTCAGCGTCTGAGCTTGCAGCGAAAGAATTCCCGAATATGGACGTATCTCTGCGTGGTGCGGTGTCGATTGCTCGTCGTCTACAAGACCCACTGGCTGAACTAGTGAAAATCGATCCTAAGTCGATCGGTGTGGGCCAATACCAGCACGATGTTAGTCAATCAATGCTAGCAAAACGCCTTGATGCGATTGTGGAAGACTGTGTAAACGCGGTCGGTGTTGATGTAAACACCGCCTCTGCAGCACTACTGACGCGCGTAGCGGGCTTGTCGAGCACCATCGCGCAGAACATTGTCGACTTCCGCGATGAAAACGGTCGCTTCGAAGCTCGTACAACCTTGAAGAAAGTACCTCGCTTGGGTCCTAAGGCATTCGAGCAGTGTGCAGGTTTCCTACGCATTATGGATGGTAAGAACCCTCTTGATGCGTCAGCAGTTCACCCAGAAGCGTACCCTGTGGTAAAAGCGATCTCTGAGAAGAACAATAAAGACATCAAAGCACTGATTGGTGATTCAAACTTCCTGAAAGGTCTGCATGCGGTCGATTACACCGACGATAACTTCGGTGTACCAACCATTACAGACATCATCAAAGAGCTAGATAAGCCGGGTCGTGACCCGCGTCCAGAATTCAAAACAGCAACGTTCGCAGAAGGCGTAAACTCGGTTTCTGACTTGGAGCCGGGCATGATTCTAGAAGGCGTGGTATCGAACGTAGCCAACTTCGGTGCCTTCGTTGATATCGGCGTTCACCAAGACGGTCTTGTGCATATTTCTGCACTGACAGACCGCTTTGTGTCTGACCCACGTGAAGTGGTGAAAGCGGGCGACATCGTAAAAGTGAAAGTGATGGAAGTGGACGTGCAGCGTAAGCGTATTGGTTTATCGATGCGTTTGAACGACGAACCGGGCCAAGACAACCGTAGCCAACGCTCATCAGCAGCGCCGCGTCGTAATGACCAACCGCAACGTCGTCAGCCTCGCCGTGATGACTCGTCATCTAACAGCGCAATGGGCGGTGCTTTTGCAGCAGCGTTTGCTAAAGCGAAAAAGTAATCTCGCCTAGGCTTCACCACGAATAACGAGGCTTCACCGCTAACGAGCTTTCATAGCTAAAAAGAAAACGCTCTAATCAGTTGTTCTGCTTGGAGCGTTTTTATTTGAGTAGGATATTGAGTCGTCATAATACTGCTATCACTTCTGACGGTGTATGGGGCGCGACCGAGTGACCATAATGAAACTTAATCACCTTCCTGCGCTTTTCCATCAATCCCTCTTTGACCGCAGCATCCAAAATGCGCTTAGGTAATCGAAAGCGTATCGCGTAGCCCTTACCCTGATCTTCGCTGTAACTCTTGAGCGCAAGCAAACCGAACAGACGCTCTAGCATGTCTTCTGGTTCTTCGTGATAACGGGTATCCACCTCGGGTTCCACTTCGTAGTCTGGATGCTCCGATGGGTCCCACGAGGATTGGCGTCGCCGCTTCTCATCACTTTTTACTTTGCGCTCCGCATTGGCTTTCGCCAGTGCGACTGTTGGCGTCACAGGTTCTCGGACTTTATTGTCACGAGCAGCTTGTTCCGTCTGCACATTAACGGATGGGGCGATCAGTGGCACGCTTACGTTAGCCGGTGACACAATCATTGCGAACCCTCCTCAGAGTCGCCCAACTCGTCAATACAGCAAACTCCTCCCGCAAGAAGAGTTCGCTAAAACTTATATCGACCAATTTTTAAGCAGCTTTAGGGCTTTATTCGCTTAGATTTGTAGACTCGCTAATTAAGCGGCAAATTCTCGCACTTGGAGACAAAACGCTTCATGTTCGGTCATGAACGGCGCATGAGAAGATTGGTTGAAAACGAACTGCTGAGTGCTTGGCAACTGCTCACTTAAGTCACTTGCCACTTTGATTGGCACTAAACCATCAAGTCGACCATAAAGACGCAGCATCGGCATAGAGAGAGAAGTCAGCGCATCGCGCAAGTCCACATCGGCAAGAATATTCAAGCCAACCAACAATGAATCAGGATTCGGCTGCGGACGCGATAATACAGCTTGCTTGAGTTGCTTAACGTCTTTGCGCGCAGATGGACTGCCCATCGCTTGCAGCGCCATAAAGCGCTCAATAGTGACAGAGAAGTCTTCCAGCAATTGATCGGTGAATGCGGTTAACACGTTAGGTTGAATGCCACGCCAAGGGCGTGCAGCGGCGAATTTTGGTGAACTTGCTACCGTGATTAACTTGCTTACACGCTGCGGAGCATTAAGTGCAATGTGGGTTGCCACCAAGCCACCTAATGACCAGCCAAGCCAGACAGCTTTTTCTGGTGCGTCTTGCAGAACAAGGTCAGCAATTTTTGCTAAGTCTTCAGCGTGAGATTCTGCGCTGTGTCCGTATCCAGGAAGATCGACCACATGCACTCGGAAATAAGGTTGAAGAGACTCGACGGTCTGCTGCCATACCGCACCATTCATACCCCAACCATGAAGCAACACCAAATCTGGTCCTTGACCAAATGACTGCCAGTGTAAATTCGTGCTCATGCTCTCGTTCTCTCCCACTTATCTTATTCCTTACCACGCAATCCAAGCTTTAGTCTAATGACTCGCACACCTCGGATGGATTGTATGTTATCTCATCAATGGCAAAACATCATGCATCGCGTACTCAGTAGCCAATGCGGATTATGCCGATTTCCCATGCCTCACCGCCAAACGCCCAACTTAATGCGTTGGTGTGAAAGCTGTTTTGACCACCTCACACCAATTGTGCGCTGCGTACGTTGTGGTTTAAAAATGACAGAAAAGGAATCACAAGCCGCCACAGAGTGTGGAGAATGCCTGAAAGAACCACCACCATGGCAGCGTTTGTATACCTTGGGTGATTATGACTTCCCGCTCTCTCAACAAGTACAGCGTTTTAAAGATCACGGCGAAGTCTGGCATGTGGGCGCGCTCACTCAATTATTAGCAGAGCGAGTTGAGCAGCCTGCCCCAGTGATTACAAGTGTGCCCGTTCACTGGCAGCGCTTCTTAAAACGAGGTTTCAACCAGAGCCACATCTTGGCCAAACACCTCGCCCATCATTTAGATATGCGCTATGAAAACAAGGTATTTAAACGCGTCAAAAGCGTCCAATCACAACGAGGAAACAAAAAAGCCAGTCGCGAGCAAAATTTGCAAGGGGCATTTGCCCTACAAGGTGAGGTGTACTTTTCCCACGTCGCGATTGTGGATGATGTGGTTACAACAGGTAGTACGGTCCGACAATTATGTCATTTACTACTTGAAGTTGGCGTAGAAAGCATCGATATTTACTGCATCTGCAGAACTCCTGCGCCCGGTTCGCTCTAGATCGCTTCGCCATGTCTTAGCATCAAAAAGACTAGACCGAGGCGGTAACAGGAGTAGAATAGCAGCAATAGCCTACAAATTTACTCAGGTATTCGTCGTGTCAAATATTACTATTACAGAAACTGCGCAAACGCATTTCGCCAACCTTTTAGGCCAACAACCTGAAGGTACTAACATCCGAGTTTTCGTTGTTAACCCAGGAACCCAAAACGCAGAGTGTGGCGTATCTTACTGCCCACCAGAAGCGGTTGAAGGCACTGACACAGAAATCCCTTACAGCGGTTTCTCGGCATTCATTGACGAGCTAAGCCTACCGTTTCTAGAAGACGCTGAAATCGACTTTGTGACAGACAAAATGGGCTCTCAGCTAACGCTAAAAGCGCCAAACGCAAAAATGCGTAAAGTGTCTGACGATGCACCGCTTGTAGAGCGTGTTGAGTACGTAATCCAAACTCAAGTGAACCCGCAACTTGCAGGTCACGGTGGTCACGTAAACCTAGTTGAAATCACAGACGATGGCATCGCAATCGTTGCATTTGGCGGTGGTTGTAACGGCTGTTCAATGGTCGATGTGACACTAAAAGAAGGCATTGAAAAAGAACTTCTTAATCAATTCGTTGGTGAACTGACAGCAGTTCGCGATGCAACCGAGCACGATCGTGGTGATCACTCTTACTACTAAGTCGTTCATGGCTTGCTAGTAATGCATATCGACGAGAAATGGGAGGCGTTTGCCTCCCATTTTTGTTTTCAATTGAGTTAAGCTGAACCATCACGCTAGAAACTCGAGCTTTCTTCTCATATATTAAGAAATCTCATTTCCCTCGATGAGTTAACGACACTAAGGAGCCAGCGTTATGTCGAAAAGGACCCCACCAGAGATTCTCTCTTGTCAGACGGTCGCACAATCTAAGCTGTTTGCTGTGGAAGCCCTCGACCTTCGCTTCTCTAATGGCGAACTGCGTACTTATGAACGCATGAAACCAAGTGGTCGCGATGCCGTGATGGTTGTGCCTGTCACTGAGCAAGGTGACTTACTGCTAGTACGTGAATACGCGGCGGGCACAGAACGCTACGAACTGGGCTTTCCGAAAGGTCTTATCGACCCTGGAGAAACACCGATAGAAGCAGCAGATCGAGAGTTAAAAGAAGAAATTGGTTTTGGTTCTCATGAGCTAACACCCTTAAAACAAGTGATCCTTGCGCCTTCTTACTTCTCGAGCAAAATGACACTGTTCTTGGGACAAAACCTATACCCAGAGAAACAAGAAGGTGATGAGCCAGAACCATTAGAAATCGTTCGCTGGCCATTAGCGCAAGCGGAAGAACTATTAACGCACTTAGATTTTTGTGAAGCACGAAGCATCACAGCGTTGATGTTGGCACTGAAACACTTACAAAACACCACTCACAAACAAAACTAATCGCAGCCGAAGAGCTGGACCATAATTGTGAGAAAGGACCATTACTTATGCCAATGACAAAAGATTTATCTCACCTGCTCCCGCAAGTCATCGAAATTGCTCGCAGCGCGGGACAATTGATTCTCGATATTTACGAGAACAAGCAGTACGAAGCTTACACCAAAAGTGACGAGACCCCAGTCACCAGTGCTGATATCGCCGCGCACAAGCTGATCACCGAGCGTTTAAGCGAGCTTACGCCAGATATCCCCGTGCTTTCTGAAGAAGCCGCGGACATCAGCTTAGAGCAACGTGCGCAATGGGAACGCTACTGGCTGGTTGACCCACTTGATGGTACACAAGAGTTCATCGCGCGCAGCGGTGACTTCGCGACCATTATCGCCCTTATCGACAACAACAAGCCAACCATGGGTGTGGTTTACGGTCCGGTTTCTGGCGTGACTTATTATGCTTACAACGGCAAGGGCGCGTGGAAGATTCCAGACATGTCTGAGAGCGTGAAAATCCACACTCACAAACATGAACAACCTGGGCAAAACATCGCTATCGCAATCAGCCGTCGCCAAGACATCAACCGCATCACGAGCCGCATGAGTAGCGCTTGGAATTACGATTTGATTCCACTCGGCTCTGCCGCACTCAAAGCGTGCCTTGTTGCTGAAGGTGCAGTGGACTGTTATTTACGTCTAGGTCCAACTGGCGAGTGGGATACCGCTGCTACGCAGTGCATTGTTGAGGAAGCGGGCGGACGAATTCTCAGTACGCAACTTGAACCGCTGTCTTACAATGAGCGCGAGACGTTGGAGAACCCGAACTTCATCGTACTGGGCGATGCGGATTTGCCATGGGATGAGATTCTACAGCGCAAAGATTAACCCCAACCCAATCAGCCCCATTGCTAGATTTTAAAAGGCCACGAATCGAGTTCGTGGCCTTTCTTTTTTCTTCTTGTACAGCGATAGAAGTATTTGGCCTACTATGATCTAAATACTTCCTTAGCTGTACACACTTAAATTATTCAATTAAAAATCAATAATTTACTCCAAAACCCATAATCAGCTGGATTTCTTGTACAGCGAATAGAGGGTTTGGCCTACCATGATCCAAAAGCAAAAAGAGCTGCACACTGGCAGCTCTTTGATAATGTTCTGAATGACAGATTTGGCTAGAAACGCCCTTTGTAATCAAACTCGTATTGCCCTTGAGCGTTTGGATTACCTAACCATTTCAGCTGGTCACTCATGCCTGATGGGAACTCTGCTCCTGGCTTAAACCACGCTTTGGTAGAGTAACGTTGATTTGGCATTAACTCAGCAGAAAACGCCGCTGATACTTGCTTGCTCTTTTGCTCACCCGATGCTGAAAGTACGCTGTCTTTACAGTTTAAATCAGCAATGACAGGGCCTAGTTCAAGACTGCCAAGTGGGCTTTGAATACCACTTGCGCTCCAAACTAGCGTGCCTTCAGCCGTCTTACACCAAGGTGCAGCGTACGTCGCATGACGGATGTTCAACTCGAGCTGGCCATCCACACCAACAGGTACAGGAAGGCGAGCTTGCTCCACCACTTTGGCCGCTGGAATCGACGCGACTAAGTTTTCTGCGTATGGACCGCTGGTAAGACTGTAGCCAACCAAGCCACGTCCACGCACGTCCATATCGCTCCCACGACCAAAACGTACCGCGAATTCCGCTTTACCAGTAAATAGGCCAGAAAGTTGGAAGTCCCAGTTCACTTCACCTAAGTTTTGACGCTGCCAACGCACATTGGATGCACTGCCTTGCCAAACCGTGCCTTGCGCACCTTGAATATCCAAACCTCTTACCATCGGCACTTGTTGCAATACCCAAGAGATTGGCAAGCCAGCGATCAAACTGGTCGAGAAAAAGGCAATAAAAATCACCACATAAAGAACGGCTTTCTTCACCTTAACCTCGCTTAAATTGCAGGCGGTTTACGTCAATCATACCGGCTTGGTCGGTACGGTCGATGTCTAGGAATTCCACCTCAATCCCTTGTTGTTCTTTTAGATAACGCAACCAATCCACCATCTGGTTAAACGCCAATGGTTTGATCCACACTTGGACACTGTCATTACGCGGCTGGACGCGAATGAGCTCAACTTTGTAACGGCGAGCCGATGAGGAGACTACTTGGTTCAATGGTTGATTAGAGAAGCTGACACCACCGCTTTTACGTAGCGCGGTAATATCATCGGCTTTGTTTTGCACCCACGTTAGTAGCTGCTTCTCACTTTGAATTCGAGATTGCGCTAGCTCTGCACGTTGATTCATTGGCTGCAAGATGCCCCAATAAATGATACCTAGCACAGCAATTGCGCCACAGCCCATCACCAAACGTTGTTCACGCTGTGAGATGCTACTCCACCAAGTTTGAGCTTGTGCGATTAAGTTTTTCATCATCACCTCACTGACGCTTCAACACGAAGCTGCCCATCACAACATTGCCGTTGCGGTTCAGCTGACCTTGTTCAACGTTAAACTTCTCTGCCAATTTCACACGAGCTTGCTCGAATGGCTGGAAGTCAGAGCTGCTCGCTTGAATACGAACTTCGCCACGTTGACCATCATATTTGAAGCTAGCGATCTGAAGATCATTAACCTGACCTAATGTCGCTGGCAGTGCCGCGATCCAAGACAGCATCGCCACATCACTCGAACCACCAGACAAACGACGCTCTTCATCGGTCATCTGACGCTTCAAGTAACTAACGGTAGGAATGCGTTTTTTATTCGGGAAAACTTGGCGGAAGATACGTTCACTCTCTTCACGATACGCTTGGGCCTGTGCTTCGTACTTATGCACCATCAACAACTGCTGACCAACCAACACGACAAGTAATACACCCGCAGCAATCGCGGCCTTTTGCCAAACCTTAACGTACTTACCCCAAGAGGATTTTGGCTTGAAAGTACCAGTCAGTAGGTTGACCTTGCTTTCTGTCGTTCCTTTCGCCAGAAGCGCCATCGCCATTTCTTCTGGCTTGGCGATCCAAATGTCTGACACTGCAGGTTCAGGCACAGAACTGTAGCAATCGAGCTTCCAGCCTTCATGACTTTGTAAGTAAGAGGATAAGTACAGGTCAAGCCAAGACGCATCGACAACCGCACCTTGAGTTTGAGAATGACGAATCAGCCATTGCTCACCCAATTGGACGGCAGAACTGCTTTCTTCATCAACAGGCATCGCCAGAACATCAGGCAGCATACGCTTGATAACAAGGCCTTGGCTGGAGAAACGCTGCAAAATGGTTTGAATCCAAGCACGCTCGACAGCACACACTTGTGCTGCTTCCGCTTGCTTGTCTAATACTGTGAAATGCAGGTTGTCCACGTCTTGCGCGACTTCATCTTCCACCAAATAAGGCAGCATGCTGTCAAACTGACGCGCAGCACCTGGCGGAATATCCACTTTTGTTAACACAACATCATTACTCGCCAGTAGCGCCACAATTTGTCGCTGATCGGCGTAAGCAGCCAGTTCGTCCAGATGTTCCCATCCGGCAAGCTCACCACTGGCAATCACTTCATGCTGTTGTGTCGACCATACCAACCATGGAATGGTACTTTGTTGTTCGCTACTCAGCCGAACGGTCAGAAACTCGCTCACTGATTCCTCCAAAACGACGGCGAACGACAGTCACCGTTTCTCTATCTGTACTTTGTAAAAGGCTACGGAGGCGTACTCGGGATTCATCCACCAGTACTTGAACATCCAGCTCAAAGAAAGCGCTGTCGACTCCTAAGTAACCTTTGGCATTTTTCTTTACGTCATCGCTTAAGCCAGCTAATTCTGACTCAGACAAAAATTCATCTACGCTGTCCCAACCATCAAAAGGACGCTTTTCTATCAACTGCACCGCATCGCTGCTGCTAAGGCCCGGCGTGAACATTGCCACCAAAATAGGCGCTTGTTCGACTTCAATGGTATTGATGTTCAAGCGCCAGTCATCGCTAGGGAGCGCACAGACCATTGGGGCTATCTTCTGGTAAATATCCCCACTCACTTGGTAAACCGCTCGCAGTTCACTGGCATCGGCCATCCAACCATTCGGTGGCAGGTATTGCGGTTTCATCGCTTCATAAGTACTGTCTTCAACACCAGCCGTAGAGCGCACCGTGCTGTCACTATCGACATATTCCCAAGTCGAGTCTGCAATCACTTCAGCTTGATAAGGTTCAACGTCTTTCTCTTCCATCAATCGTTGGAAGACTTGTACTAAGTATGGACGATTTGTCGAATCCCCGGAGGGTTGTACACTCGCTAACACGTTCAAATTGAAGCAGGCTTGTTTATCGATGATGCGGCCAGCGGCTTGACCATAATCCAACGGGTAGACCTGCTCTTTTATCGCCCAAGGCTGACTTAAGTTGATGTTATCGTCGTCTTCATAGCTCTGTTCGATACCAATCTCAGCCAACGCTTCTACCCCTAAGCTATACCAATAAGCTTGTTGGTAATTAATTTGATTCGAACCACGCTGAAACTGCAGAAACAATCGCTCTGACATGCTTGCGGCTACCGTGGTCATGATGGCAAGTAACATCAGCACGATAAGGAGTGCGACCCCACGTTGACGACTAGCCATTATTGCCTCCAGATGAATCGCTCCCCCCAGATGAACTGTTACCACCGGATGAGTTGCTGTCTCCTGATGAATTGCCACCACCAGAGTTATCTTGACCACTTGATACCAGTTTTCCATTTGGTGTCAGGTAGGTACGAGAGATCTCTCCGTAGTCTTTCAGCTTCAATATCACAGACACAGCTTTGGGTAACTCACTGCCGTTTTCCCACGTTTTCTTCCATGATTTTCCATCAAAGAAGCGCATATCGAATTCTTCGACATTGGTAAGCAATGGCGTCACAATGCCTTCTTGCCCTGTTGGCGTATCTGGGTAGCGCCACCACACACGTTGCAGCACTTCATCTTTAATGCGATAGCCCACTTTCGTGACTTCACCACGTGGAAATTGCTGTTGTGGGTTGTGCCAACCCAAACGCGCAAACAGCACGCCTTTCGCATCCGAATCCAGCAGGTATTCGGACCAAAACAGCAGCTGCTTTGATGGCTCTTCGCCATTGGTGCGCACCTGGCGCATGGCCATCTGACGGAAGTCATTATCCATCATCACCATCGCACGCTGCAGTTCATTCAAGCGTTGGGTGCGTTCTTGCGACAGAACATTACTGCGCTGCACTTGCGATACGACTTGGTAAGCGGCCACGCTCATGCTGGCAAAAATCGCAATCGAAACCAGTACCTCAATCAAGGTAAAACCTCGATTTGATTTCATTGTTGGCGCCTTATATCGCTTATTACTCAGCAACATAACTTCTCACCGTGACAACAGGGCTCGCTTCTTTCTCAGTTGCGACGCTGACATCAAATGCTTTCAGCAATGGCTGCGCGGTGGCAACAGGAGTGACCTTCCAATACCAAGTACGCCCCGCCAACTCTTCAGTGCCTTTTTTAGCTTTGAGTTTTTCCGTCGAGAGCATCACATTGGCCATTTGGTTATCCACAACCATGGCTGCAAACATTTTTTCTTCTAAATAACTGACGGTATTGATGTGCTGGCTCACTGAGCGAATCACACTGATCGCAGCAGTAGCAAAAATCGCCAGTGCGACTAGCACCTCAAGTAGCGTCATACCTCGAGCATTGCGGTGCGATGAACCAATACGGCTTGGCTTAGAATATTGAATTGTCATCGTCTTCCGCTTCTTCCCCAGGTGCTAACAATTTAATTTCACCTGTTTCTTTACCAATGATTCGCCAGCCATCATTGAATGCATCCCCTTCTTCAGGAAAGAAAGATAAGGTGAATGGCGTAATCTCAGCACTTGAGAAAATGAACACTTGAGGTGGTTTCACTTTCTTCTTTTTCTTGTCCTCTTCCTCGGCAAACATGTCTTCATCAAACAGCGAGCCGGGCTCGAACAATCGGTCATCGTCACCCCATGCGCCACCGCCTAATTCCAATTGCACTGAGATATCCCCTTCAAGCTTTGTTTCGCTTGGGATTTGCTTTAACTCAAGTGGTTGCCAACCGTCTTGGGTCAGGCTCAACAAAGTGTAGGTGGATTTAACGTCATCAACACGCAAGCCAAAGTCTTTACCACTTAGTACCGCTTCTTCATTAAGCAGTTGTAAGCGCTGGAAAAAGCTTTGCGCATATTGTTTGGAAAGGTCTTTTTGACTGGTAGGCAAGGTAGCGATCACCGCAACGGCGGTAAGAGATAACAAAACCAGCACCAATAGAATTTCTATCAATGTAAAACCGAGATGTTTTTGCATTTTCTTCATTAGTGCTGGTTTAAGCTAGAGCTTATTGGAAATCTTGCATGTTCCAGTTGCCGATATCCGACGCAGGACCTTCACCGCCCTCTTGGCCATCCGCGCCTAGAGTAAAGATATCAATCGTGCCATTGTCACCAGGGCTCAGGTATTGGTACTCGTTGCCCCATGGATCAGATGGTAGACGCTTGATGTAACCACCATCGCGGTAGTTGCGTGGCTCTGGGTTAGAAGGCTTGTTCACCAACGCATCTAGACCTTGGTCCGTTGTTGGGTAAACGCTGTTATCCAGCTTGTACATGTCCAACGCATTCTCCAACGCCACGATGTCAGTAATCGCTTTTTGTTGGTCTGCTTTTTCTTTGTTGCCTAGTAGGTTAGGAACAACCACACTTGCCAAAATACCTAGGATAACCACAACAACCATCACTTCTAGAAGTGTAAAGCCTTGTTGTTTACTGCGTTTAAATTTCATTATTTTCTCCGAAAGTTAGATTCAAGCCATGTCATTAGTAGACACGACTTAACTCGAATTTTATCCGCTCATCAAGTTATTCATTTCCAACATTGGCATCAATGTCGCCATTACGATGAAAAGAACGAGACCAGCCATCAATGCTATCAGCACTGGAGTGAAGATCCCTAAAGCGATATTCACTGTAGATTCAAAGTTTTGGTCTTGGTTGTCCGCCGCACGTGTCAACATGCTTTCAAGCTCACCACTTTGCTCACCACTGGAAATCATGTGTAGCATCATTGGTGGGAACAAGCGAGTTTGATCAAGGGCTTTGCGCAGACTTGCCCCTTCACGTACGTTGTCTGCCGCCACTAACACTTGTTGTTTCACATAACGGTTCGACATAACGTCAACTGCCACACGCATGCCTTCAAGAATAGGAATCGCACTTGAGGTACAAATCGACAAGGTGCGAGCAAATCGTGAGGTATTCAGACCGCGAGAAATCTTGCCAATTAGCGGTAAGCTAAGAATTTTTTGGTCCCAAGCCAAGCGAAAATTTGGTTTCTGTAGTGCCAGTTTTAAACCGTAAAAGAACACCACGAAGACAACGAAAATGATTAAGCCCCATTCTTGGACAAACTCACTCGCAGACAATAGCATTTGCGTCGACTGTGGTAGCTCTTGCCCCATTTGAATGATTGGCTCAATGATTTTCGGCACCACTGAAGACAGCAGCAACGACACAATACCCACCGCAAACACCACCAGCACAACTGGGTAAATCATGGCTTGTAGCAACTTAGAACGCATCTTTTGGCGGTTTTCTACATAATCAGCCAATCGTTCTAACACTGTGTCCAAGTGACCAGATTTTTCACCCGCAGCAACCATCGAAAGGTAAAGCTCATCGAAAACATGCGGGTAATCACCCAAACTGTCTGCCAGCGGATAACCCTCGGTGACTTTCGAGCGCACGGCCGCAATCATTGAGCGAATACGTGGCTTTTCAGCCTGCTCTGAAACGGCTTTCAAACACTCTTCCAATGGCATGCCAGATTGCACAAGCGTTGATAACTGACGCGTAATTAGGGCAAGCTCTGCGGTTTTGATACCACGTTTGAATCCAACTGATGCACCTGAAGACTTCGCAGCTTTGGCTTTGGCTTCCATCACCTCAACAGGGATCATGCCCTGTTCTTTTAGGCGTTGGCGCACCTGACGAGCATTATCCCCTTCAATGGTGCCTTTCTTTTGTTTGCCTTTCGCGTCTAGCGCTTTGTATTCAAATGCTGCCATTACGCTTCCTTGGTCACTCGCATCACCTCTTCAAGAGAAGTGATACCACGACTGACTTTGCTTAGGCCATCGCTACGAATGCTTGGTGTGTGTGCTCGTACGGCTTTTTCAATTTCTTGTTCACCCGCTTCACTGTGGATCAGTTCTTGAACTTTCTCATCCACCATCAGCAGTTCGTGAATACCAGTACGACCGCGGTAACCTTTTTGGTTACACACTTCACAGCCTTTTGCACGATGCAGAACCAGCGATTCGTGCTCTTCCAGACCGAACAGTTTCTTCTGTTCTTTATCCGCTTCGTATGGCTCTTTACAGTCAGAACAAAGGGTACGAACTAGGCGCTGTGCTAGCACGCCCAATAGCGAAGAAGAGATCAGGAAGGGTTCAATACCCATGTCACGCAGACGAGTAATCGCACCCACAGCCGTGTTGGTGTGTAGTGTCGACATAACCAAGTGACCAGTCAAAGAGGCTTGCACCGCAATCTGTGCAGTCTCTAAGTCACGGATCTCACCGACCATCACTACATCCGGGTCTTGACGAAGAATCGCACGCAGACCTCGCGCAAAGGTCATATCAACCTTAGGGTTTACCTGTGTTTGGCCGATGCCATCGATATCGAATTCGATAGGATCTTCAACAGTCAGAATGTTGCGTTCATTGCTGTTGATCTCTTGCAAGCCCGCGTACAAGGTCGTCGACTTACCCGAACCTGTCGGACCGGTTACCAGGATGATGCCGTGAGGGCGACCAATCAAATGACGGAAGTTGTCATGCACTGAAGGCGTCATACCCAAACTATGCAAATCAAGACGAGTGGCGTTCTTGTCCAGTAGACGCATTACTACGCGCTCACCATGCGACGAAGGCATGGTAGATACACGTACGTCCACCGCACGACCACCGATACGCAGAGAAATACGACCATCTTGAGGCACGCGTTTTTCAGCAATATCTAGCTTCGCCATGACCTTCACACGAGAAACCAGCAAAGGCGCTAGTTTGCGGCTTGGAGTTAAGACTTCACGCAATACACCATCGACACGGAAACGAATCGAAAGGGTTTTCTCGAACGTCTCAATATGGATATCCGACGCCCCTTCTTTGATCGCTTCACCTAACATGGCGTTAATCAATTTGATGATTGGCGCATCATCTTCCGATTCCAACAAATCTTCGTCGTGAGGTAGCTCTTCTGCTAATGAGAAGAAGTCATCACTGTCTGCGCCAATGTCTTCCATCAACTGACGGGCTTCAGAAGAATCACGTTGATAAGCTTCAGTGAGCTTTTTATCGAACGCTTCTTTGTCCATCACTTGAGGAATAAAGTTTTGTTTCAGTACTCGACGTACTTCAACCAGAGCCGCAGGGTTAAGCGGCTCTACGTAATACAGAATTGGAGGGCGCTCAGGGTGCTCCGTCTCCAAAACCAGTTTAAAGCGGTTGGCAAAACTGAATGGCAGACGACGCATACTTGGCGCTGTGTCTAACATATCAACCATTATTCTTTACCATCTGGTCAATGAACGCTTGGATTTCAGCAGGATGCTTACGATCTTGACCAAACTCAGGAATCACTGGGATATTTGAGTCGTCCATTAGCTTCAAGCCTTCTTGCGCTTTGTATAACTGCTCTGCACGAATGAAGTTGTATTTACGCTGAGTAATACCATCTGCCGTCATACCATCGCGGATGATGGTTGGTTTGATGAATACCATCAGGTTGCGCTTCTCAGTTTGCGTACTGGTTGATTTGAACAGTTGACCAATCACTGGGATATCACCCAGTAGCGGTACTTTAGATTCACTCTCCAGAGCACGTTCATCGACGAGGCCACCAAGCACCAACATCTGGCCATCTTGGATCATCACAGAGGTGTTTAGCTGACGCTTAGCAAAACGTACGTCAACCGCACCATTTGCACCCAAAACGTTAGACACTTCTTGCTCAATGTTTAGCTGAACTGAGTCACCTTCGTTGATTTGAGGAACCACTTTCAGTTTAATACCGACTTCTTTACGATCGACCGTTTGGAATGGGTTATCGTTGTTCGAGCCAGCTGTCGAGCCTGTAATTACAGGCACCTCTTCACCAACGATGAAGGACGCTTCACCGTTATCCATCACTGTAATGCTTGGAGAAGATAGGATGTTTGAGTTTGAATCCGATGACACAGCAGTAATCAATGCCGTCCAGTCACCCATCATGATGCTCATTGCCGCACCATTAACACCACCAAGTGCAGCGGCTAGTGTCGAATAGTCGCCCTCTTCCGTGTAGTTTCGGGTTTCCCATTTATTGGTGTCACTATTCCAATAACTCTCTTCTTTAGTTGTGTCTTTCGCTTCTTCAAGACCAACCATGACATTACCGATTTGTGCGCCAGTATTGCCGTATTGGATCACTGCGCCAGTTTCTAGGTTACCCCATTGGACACCTAGGTTGATACCGTCACCTTCTGACATTTCCACGATGAGCGCTTCAATCAGAACCTGTGCACGACGAATATCAAGCTGAGCGATCACGTCTTGCAGCGCCATCATGATATCTGGCGGAGCAGTCAAAACTAGCGAGTTGGTTGCTTCGTGAGCGGCAATCACTACTTCACCACGCTGTGCACTTGATGCGCCTTTTTGACCTGCTTGCTTCTCAGCCTGTAGGTTGTCAGATACGCCTTTTAGTACATCAACTAGGTCTTCCGCTTTCGCGTACTTTAAGTAAACCACGCGGTTATTGCCTTTGGTCGCCATTTCAACGTCAAGTTGACGAATCAAACGCTTCAGGCGCGCACGAACTTTAGGGTCACCAGAAATCAGGATGGAGTTAGTACGCTCATCCGCTACGATTTTTGGTTCTAGGAATTCAGGCGTGCTCTTTTGGTTGGTCGTTTTGTTCAGGGCATCAACGATACGCACCATCTCAGAAGCAGACGCATTGCGCAGCTCTACGACTTCAATTTCTTTGTCACCCGCTTGGTCAACGCGCTTGATGATTTCCGCTAGGCGGTTTACTACCGCAGCACGGCCCGTAATCAAGATGATGTTAGCTGGATCGTAGTGCACCACGTTACCGGCACCTGCGTTATCAATCAGTTGACGCAGTAGCGGAGAAAGTTCACGAACCGACACATTACGCACCGCAACCACACGGGTAATCACGCTGTCGCCTTGCGCACTGTCATCACCCAAAACAGGGATTGCTGACGTTTTTGAATCTTTCGCTTTGATGACTTTCAACACACCATTGTCCATTTCGACAACGGCATAACCGTACACTTCCAGAACGTTCAAGAAGAAGCTGTAGTACTGCTTTTCGTTAAGAACGTCGTAACTACGTACGTCAATCTTACCGCGTACAGACGGGTCAACGATGATGGTCTTCTCTAGATTGCGACCAACAATATTGATGAATTCTTGAATATCAGTGCCTTTGAAACTTGCACTAAACTCGTTCGCCATCGCACCCGGAGCGCAGAGTAGTGTCCCTGCAAGTAACCAAGTACTTTTGCTAAACCAATGTTTCACGTATGTCTCCCTGAACTTACGCAGCTTGCCTAAGTATTACAATTGGATATAGATGTCGTACTGCTGGCCATCGCGCTCAACAGTCAAATTCAGTTCTTGCGGATCGTTCATCACTTGCATCAGTTCTACTGAAGATGAAGGATCACTTAAATCGATCCCATTTAATTGCACCGCAATATCACCAGGTTTTAGACCGACATCATTAAACAACGCCGCATCACGACCTGGTGAGACGCGATAACCGACGATTCCTCCATCCTTTTTGACTGGAGAAATGTTGATGTACTTGAATACGCTTTGCGGGTCTTTGGAAATCTCCGCACGAATTTGGTCGACCTTCTCACTCACCGCTGATGATTTATCCGCTTTCGCCGCTTGCGGGCGGGCTGCTGGACGTGTTTCAGACAGTTTGCTGTACTCGATACCTTCGAGCATTAGGGTTTCATCACGGCCTTGGTTATCGATGATCACACGATCGACCAATACCGCTTTTAATTCTGCACGTGTGCCGTCAATTTCTTCGCCGATACCATAAGTGGCTTGCTTACCTCGATTGGCGATCACCGCTAGGCTCGTTTTTGCGTTGCTGCTCGCAACTGCACCAACAAGTGTTAGGTTTAAGCGAGTTTTAGGCGCATCTTGCACGACAGGTTGTTCTACTACGACCGGCTTTTGCTCGGTGTACTTTCCGAACAAGTTCGCATTTTGAAGGGCATTGAAATCAATCGCGTCCTTTTTATTCGTAGACGCAACAGCACCTGCTGATGGCTTCCATTGAGTCACATCAGAAGTTTGAGGCATTGCTAGCCACGCCACTTTACCCAATATCCAACCTGTCATTGCTATAAATAGACAAGTTAACAACAAACTGAGTTTCGCTTGTATGGTGTGATTGTTGGACTTAATCTGAGCCAGTAGCGGGCTGCTTGCTAATCCTGCACTTAGCTCTAAACGCTTCACTGAATTGATTCCTTTATTCTGACGTCGGTCGACCTTAAGTATAAGTAAAGATTGTCGACTCTATCTTGCTAAATTTGCAATAAAATTACTACTCAACAAAGAGCAGTGAACTATATCACAAGTTCTTTTTCATACCTTTTTCTTATGCAGTTTTTGCCAACTCCCTTGAAAAAAAACAGCCTTGGCTCCATCTGTAGGTGAATAATCCACCAGTCACTGCCTTATTATTGCAGTGATTAGATAGTGTAGAGTCGTATGAGTTCCGCAAATGAAGCCGTAAGGCTAGATAAATGGCTATGGGCTGCCAGATTTTATAAAACCCGCTCCATCGCACGCAATATGGTCGATGGCGGTAAAGTCCACTATAATGGGCAACGAAGCAAACCAAGCAAAATCGTTGAGTTGGGCGCTGAGATTCGTCTTCGCCAAGGTAATGAAGAGAAGACGGTGATTATCGAGAAAATCTCTGATCGTCGCATGGGCGCACCAATCGCTCAAACGCTCTATCGTGAAACTGACGAAAGCGTCAGCCAACGCGAAGAGTTCGCGAAACAGCGTAAACTCAACGCCCACAACCCAAGTCCGGAACGCCGCCCAGATAAGAAGCAGCGCCGTGACATCATTAAGTTCAAACACCAATAAAAGCCGGAATTACCGACGAGGAAAGCACTCCATGGCAAATAATGTTTTAAACCGCTACCTATTCGAAGATCTTTCAGTACGTGGCGAGTTGGTTCAATTGGATGAAGCATACCAACGTATTATCTCCAGCAAGGAATATCCGGCAGCACTGCAAAAACTGTTGGGTGAGCTACTCGTTTCAACCACTCTTTTAACGGCAACTTTGAAGTTCGAAGGCTCAATCACTATCCAACTGCAAGGTGATGGTCCTGTATCACTGGCTGTAATCAATGGCGATCACGATCAGAAGATCCGTGGCGTTGCACGTTGGGAAGGCGACATTGCGGATGACGCAAGCCTGCACGACATGATGGGTAAAGGCTACCTAGTGATCACTATCGAGCCAAAGAAAGGCGAACGTTACCAAGGTGTCGTTGGCCTAGAAGGTGAAACACTGGCTGACGTTATCGAAGGCTACTTCGCAAACTCAGAGCAGTTGAAGACGCGTCTGTGGATCCGTACTGGTGAACACGAAGGTAAAGCTCACGCAGCAGGCATGATGATTCAGGTAATGCCAGACGGCACGGGTACACCAGAAGACTTCGAGCACCTAGAGCAATTAACAGCAACCGTGAAGAACGAAGAACTGTTCACTCTACCGGCAAACGAACTGCTTTACCGCTTGTACAACCAAGATTCTGTTCGTCTATACGAACCGCAACCAGTGGAGTTCCACTGTGGCTGTTCTCGTGAACGTAGTGGTGCAGCGATCATTACCGTTGAGCGTGCTGAAATTAATGACATTTTAGCGGAAGAAGGATCAGTTTCTTTACATTGTGATTACTGTGGCACGTCATATTCGTTTGACGAAGCGGAGATCACTGAGCTCTATGCACAAGCCGCTCCAGAGAAGAAAACACTGCATTAATTTTCATAGCTTAACAAGCTTGTAATTTACCCTTCAAAAGGCCAGCATCATGCTGGCCTTTTTGTGATCAAACCCTCTAATTACCTAGCCTCAGACGTAATAAAGCAACCGCTTAATTTTAAATAATTAATAATTCTTTTCCCCTAGCGCAAAGGTTTGCGCCCACGATAAACTATTCGCACCAATATGTGACGGGTTACCTAAAACCTTACTTAAATCATGGGTATTTTTTGAGCTATATCCCTGTTTTATCCCCACCCCGTTGCTAGCATGGTGAGCAGATAAAAATTAAAACATTCTTACAAAATCCCTACAAAAATCCTTATAAGGAGCACCTATGACCGTTATGGAACATACAAAGGCTGCAACAATTGATCTGACCAAACACGGACTGCATAACGTTAAAGAGGTTGTTCGCAACCCAAGCTACGAAATGCTGTTTGAGGAAGAGACCCGTGCTGACCTAACAGGTTATGAACGTGGTGTGGTTACAGAACTCGGCGCGGTTGCCGTAGACACTGGTATCTTTACTGGTCGCTCACCAAAAGATAAGTACATTGTAAAAGATGCAACGACAGAAGAGCACATGTGGTGGACTTCTGACGCAGTGAAAAACGACAACAAACCAATCAACAAAGAAGTATGGGACGACCTAAAAGAGCTAGTGACTAACCAGCTTTCAGGTAAGCGTCTATTTGTGATTGACGGTTATTGTGGTGCAAACCCAGACACTCGTTTGAGCATTCGAGTGATCACCGAAGTAGCGTGGCAGGCGCACTTCGTGAAAAACATGTTCATCCGCCCAACAGAAGAAGAGTTGGCGACGTTTGAACCTGACTTCGTGGTAATGAACGGCGCGAAGTGCACGAACGACAAGTGGGAAGAACAGGGTCTGAACTCTGAAAACTTTACTGTGTTCAACCTAACAGAGCGCATGCAACTGATCGGCGGTACTTGGTACGGCGGCGAAATGAAGAAAGGCATGTTCGCAATGATGAACTACTTCCTTCCGCTGAAAGACATCGCATCGATGCACTGTAGTGCAAACATGGGCGAAGAAGGCGACGTAGCGATTTTCTTCGGCCTGTCTGGCACAGGTAAAACTACCCTATCTACCGATCCTAAACGTGCACTGATTGGTGATGACGAGCACGGCTGGGATGACGACGGCGTATTCAACTTCGAAGGCGGCTGTTACGCGAAGACCATCAAGCTATCGAAAGAAGCCGAGCCTGATATCTACAACGCAATCCGCCGCGATGCTCTATTAGAAAACGTGACGGTTCGTAGCGATGGTTCTATCGACTTTGATGATGGCTATAAGACAGAGAACACCCGCGTGTCTTACCCACTGCATCACATCGACAACATCGTGAAGCCAGTATCGAAAGGCGGTCACGCAAACAAAGTGATCTTCCTATCGGCTGATGCGTTCGGCGTGTTACCTCCGGTTTCAAAACTGACGCCTGAGCAAACTAAGTACCACTTCTTGTCTGGCTTTACCGCTAAGCTAGCGGGTACAGAGCGTGGCATCACTGAACCAACACCAACCTTCTCAGCGTGTTTTGGTGCAGCGTTCCTAACCCTACACCCAACTAAGTACGCTGAAGTGCTAGTGAAACGTATGGAAGCAGCAGGTGCAGAGGCTTACTTAGTCAACACCGGCTGGAACGGCAGCGGCAAACGTATCTCTATCCAAGATACACGCGGCATCATTGATGCAATCCTTGATGGCTCTATTGAAGATGCGAAAACCAAACACATTCCAATCTTCAACCTAGAAGTTCCAACTTCACTGCCAGGCGTCGATCCAAGCATCCTTGACCCACGTGATACCTACGTTGACCCACTACAATGGGAAAGCAAAGCGAAAGACTTGGCAGAGCGCTTCATCAACAACTTTGATAAGTACACTGACAACGCAGAAGGTAAATCACTAGTGGCAGCAGGTCCTCAGCTGGATTAAGCCACTCACTAGACCTTAGTGACCTAGCTACAAAAACAATCTTCAAGCCCCTCTTTTGAGGGGCTTTTTATTGAATCCAGCCCAAGATTGATACAAGCTTAAGCCTATCTAAGTAATTCAATATTCACTTACTCCAATTTATGTACAGGTTTGGGCAGGGATGAAAACAGCAAGTCGAGTTCTACTTCTAATACTCATACTGGCGATCGCAATTCCGGCCGTCTTTTTAGGCATGCTGACCACCTCGCATTCTCGCCAAACGTGGAATCTGTTTTCCGATTTAGTCGATTTGCCACTGCAAGCGGATAACGTTCAATACGAGTTTCCTTACCACCTCACACTCAATGGCATGGCAACCAAACAACAAAATCTACCCTTCATTGAGCAAGTCGATCTCTGGCTGAACCCAGATGTTCGTCGCGATGGAAAATGGATTGTCGACAGCTTGCTGATTGATGGATTGAGTCTACAGCAAGGTATGCCAACACTACCGGCGCTGGGCAACGTTTACTTCCATCAAATCGCCTTGAAGAACCTCGATTACGCCGATGATGCATTCAGCATTACGGGATTAAATGTACAAATCCAAGAGCCAATATGGTCAAGCGACACTCAGCAAGTGCCATACGGTGAGATTCAGCTCTCTGCCGAACAATTGCATTGGAATGGCGAAGCCTTTGATAAATTGCTCATCGACGTGGATTACAAAGCGCAAGACAGCACACTTTACGGCGCCTCATTTAACTGGCGTGGCAGCGAAGTATCGGGTCAAGGCGAACAATATCCACAAGGTTGGTCAATCATCAACATGACCGTCGATAAACTGAAAATCGACAACCTACAACTACAATCTTTGCTTGCTAAGCCTTGGCAAGCCCTGCCGGTTCATATCAGCCATATCAACAGTCTCGATCTGTTGAATGCAGATATCGAATACGGAGATTGGCATTGGCAAAACCTAGAGCTATCGCTAGAAAACGCCTCTTTACCATTGTCACTGTGGGGGACAACTGCGCAGCTTTCTCTGCAGGCAGACAGCGTCAGTTTTCAAGATCAAACTGCGATTGAACCTCGCTTAAATGCCACGCTCAAGCCGGGTTCGATTCAACTGCAAGAACTGAGTTTGGATTGGCAACAAGGTCGTGTGCAGGTATCTGGTGAGTTTGAGCCTGAGCATTGGAAAATCAACAACGCGACTATCAGTGGATTGAAATGGGCGATCCAACCAGATGACAAGGTGGACTGGTGGCAAAAGGCCACGGAGAGGCTCCAGCAAGTAGATGTGAAGCAGTTAGAGATAGAACGCAGCCAAGTTATCCAGTTATCCAAACAGCCTTACTGGCAGCTTTCTGGCTTGAATTTGGAAGGTGACCAGCTCGAAGTAAAGCACAACAACGGTCATTGGGGCATTTGGAGTGGCAAGCTTGATGCCAGCGTGATAAACGCGAGTTACGACCAAGTCATCACATCACACGCGGCGATCGCGACACAAAGTGACGATGGACTCTGGCAGTTAACGCGTTTGTTTGCACCTCTGGAGCAAGGCTATGTTGAAGGCTTAGGTCAAATCGACCTCAGTACCACCAGTCAACCTTGGACGCTTAACCTCAATGCGGATGGAATCCCTCTGCAGCTGCTTCATCCCTACTTACCAACAGCATTCGCGGTCAATGGCTTCTCCGATTTAAGCCTCGATTTAAAAGGCTTGGCAGGAGATCAAAATATGCTTGCTTACAGCTTGTCGGGAGAAGTGGAAGCCAACCTGCGCGATACCACCCTGAAGTCACAAGCGGATGATTCACTCAAGGCGATCACCTTCAGCCCATTACGTTTACGTGCTCAGCGTGGTGAAGTAAAACTTCAACCAGTGACCATTTCAGGCAACGCTATTTCGGGTAACTTGTCTGGTGAATTTGATATGGCAAACAACCCGCTTTCTGGCGTGATTTATCAACTCAAAGACACGTGTGGAGTGATTAAAGGTGATGTGCTGAGTGGCGAAATCGAAACAAATGAGTGCCAACATAAGCCAAAACAGACGGAGCAAGCGGAGCCAGAACAAAGCACTCCCGAACCAAGCAAGGTTACGCACATTGCGGCAATCAACTTAGAGCAGCATGAAGAAGAGGTAAGTGAGGAAGTGATGGAGGAAGAAGAGCCAACCGCAACATCACATTCCGAAGAGCAGCTTATCTCTGCTCCAGAGGCCTCAGCGAACAACTCGATTAACGAAGAAGCGTCTCCTGAAGAACACAATACTCCAGAGGCGAACCATTCAGTGACGGAACAAGGCGCTTCAGCTAATCAAGATGCGCCAAAAGAAACACCAGCCTCTTCCCCACTAACAGCTAAGTAGTTGAGAGTAATTCGGCAACAGCATGTACGTGCCTACAAAATCAACCGCTGGTACGTCTCCACTGTAAATCACCACATGGATAACAATACGCGCTTTACGCCCCGATGCGAGCCTGTCCAAATCACCACTAATACCATCAAGCGAGGTACTCGCTACTGGGTTCTGCTCGACCGGATGACGATAACGAATTGAACTGTCTGCTAATACGATGTCACCGTGCAAACCACGCTCTTTCATCAACAGCCACGTCATGCCCCACCCAGTCAGTGTCGCCAGAGTAAAAGCAGAGCCCGCAAACATGGTATTGTGTGGATTCAAGTTTGGGTTAAGCTGCGCGCTACACTCAAACTGGTAACCTGTGTATTGGTTGATTTTGATCCCCATTTTATCCGCGATCGGGATCTGCGCTTCCCAACGCTGTTGCAACTCGGTACACCAATCAGGGCGACGTAGCACATCCGCCATTGGGTCAAGCTGTTTAACCATTTGTTGGTGACGCACGGGACCACGCTCATCGGTCAGCTCACCGCGACGCTCAAAACCATTCTTCTCATAGAAGGCAATCGCGTCTTCACGGGCATTACACACCAGACGCTTCGCCCCTTCTTGCCGAGCTAACGACTCAAGCGCCACCAGCACTAATGAGCCCATGCCTTTGCTGCGACGGTTGTTCTTCACCGCCATATAGCGGATCTGACCATCGTTATCTGGGGTAATGTACAACCGACCAATCGCCATCGGACGACCACGGCTGTCGGTAATCATGCGGTGATGGCTCATGCCATCGTACTCATCACGCTCAGAGCCTACGGGCATACGCCAAGGTTCGCGTAGCAACTGCCAACGAAATTGATAGTACTTGTTGAGCTGATTTTCTGTTTTTGGAGTTATGAGTTTGAACATATCAATCCTTTGAAAGTACAAATCAAATGAAAGCCTTAGGAGAAAATACCCAAGCAAATTCAATTTACTTGGGCTTAAAGCTTAGACCATGATGTTGTGGTTGCCAGATTAGACCTGTAGCCAAAAAGTCACTGGACCGTCATTAATTAATGACACTTTCATATCCGCCGCGAAGCGACCGCGTTGTGTTGGCAGTTCTTGCTCACACAAGTCCGAGAAGTAGTCATACAGACGTTCTGCATCCGCAGGATGCGCGCCGCGAGAAAAACCTGCGCGAGTGCCCTTTTTAGTATCCGCTGGTAACGTAAATTGAGACACCACCAAAACCTGACCGTTCACTTGTTTGACGTTGAGGTTCATTTTGCCTTCGTCGTCTTCAAACACACGATAAGTGGTTACGCGCTCCATCAAACGTTTTGCTTTTGCTTCATCATCGTCCTTCTCTACACCAAGTAGGACAAGTAGACCTTGGTCGATTTCACCGACAACTTCACCTTCTACACGAACGGCGGCTTCACTGACTCGTTGAATTAGCGCTATCACGACTCTCGCTTCCTTCATCTGTTAATTGTAATTCAGCGGTCGAGTGTATCATTTCTAAGTCGTCACTCCAGTGCTCTCTTTCACCCAAAGCAGCCGTGACTTCCGCACCAATGAGCACAATCAACCAGCACAAATACACCCACACAAACAGAATCGGAATCGCAGCAAGCGCACCGTAAATCAATTGGTAAGAAGGGAATTGAGTAATGTAGAAAGCAAAGCCCTTCTTACTCAATTCAAACAACACCGCGGCGATGGCAGCACCAATGGCACCGTGGGACAGATAAACCTTCTTGTTTGGTACTAAGAAGTACAGTCCCATGAAAGCGAAAAATGACAGCAGCAGAGGCAGCCAGCGCAAAAACAGGTTATAAGCGCCCGACAAGGTTTCGTTTTCAATCAGCTTAAGCGATGTTACGTAAGAGGTTGCGGCAATACTCGCGCCGACCAGAATCGGACCAAGGGTCAACACCATCCAGTACATAGAAAATGAGAATACTGGGCGACGTTTGTCTTTCACTCGCCAAATGTAGTTTAAGTTTTTATCGATGTTGGAAATTAGCATCAAGGCTGCGACAAACAAGAACGCACCACCCACGGCTGTCATCTTGCCTGTGTTCGATACAAACTCTTGCAATGCGGTTCTTACCGCATCACCAGAAGCGGGGACGAAGTTATCAATGATATACCCTTGCAAGGTTTCGCCCACATTCTCAAATACCGGAAACTTCGACAATATCGACAGCAATACCGTCAACATCGGCACAATAGACAACAAAGTGATGTAAGCTAAATAGCCTGCGTTAACATTGACGCGATCGTGCGTCATGCGCTTGAGCAAATATTGGAAAAACGCGACGCTCCCCGGCACGAGCTTGCTCAATCTCACCTTGTAACTCTCTGATAACTGGTTCATAGTTCATCCCATAAATTAGCGTCGAGGACATAAGAATGCCTTATTTATTAGCAATTGTACTATCAATTTTCACTTTGACAGGATGTCAATCCGCATATTATTCAGCAATGGAGCAAGTGGGATACCACAAACGCGACATTATGGTTGACCGCGTGGAAGACGCCAAAGAGTCTCAACAAGATGCACAAGAAGAATTTACCAGTGCGCTAGAAGCCCTTTCGGCACTGACCAACTTTGACGGCGGTGAGCTAGAAAGCGTCTACAACAACATTAACGATAAATACGAAGACAGCGAAAAAGCGGCGCAAGATGTGCGCGACCGTATTGCTGCAATTGAAGATGTGTCGGATGCACTATTTGAAGAGTGGCAAGGCGAGCTAGACCTGTATACTAGCGCCAAACTGCGTCGCTCTAGCGAACAGAAGTTGCGTGAAACCAAAGCCTCTTACAAGAGTATGCTAAGCGCAATGAAGCGTGCAGAAGACAAGATGACGCCGGTGTTGAATACGCTGCGTGACAACACGCTTTATCTCAAGCATAACTTGAACGCGAGCGCGATCGGCTCACTGAAAGGCGAGTTCTCTAGCCTAGAGAAAGACATTCAATACGCAATTAAGCAAATGAATGCCGCGATTGCTGAATCAGACAAGTTCTTGCAACAGCTGAATCAAAAGTAATTCGATAAAGCCTCCTCCTCGTGAGGAGGTTTTGCTATCTGGCGACCAAACTCAGTTCTTCGCTAAGTGAGCTAAATACCGACCAAGCTCTATTCACCTTCATCCCCATCTACCTCGACCACTAAGCCCATCACTTGGCGAACAAACGCAACACGCATTTCGACACTACCCCATGGAACATCGATCACCTCATAGCCCAACTCAGCATAGGTATCGACTAAGGTTTGATGGATTTGCAGGGCCTCTTCAAAACTGTGTGGACGCACATCATCTTGAACATAAATAGAGGCTTCAGGTCGACAAGTGAGCACCTTACTCTGGTACCCAGCACTCTCGGTCAAGAAGGTTTGCTCAACAGGACAACCGCCTACTTTCAGGTATGCCACGATGTCTGGGATAGCGCGGTCCACGAAGGCGACCTCATGACTCAGTGCCTCTTGCTTTTGCTTGCCCATCAACTCAAGGCATAAGTTAGCGAACTCAGGTAGGTTGGTCCAAGGCAAGACACCGTTGTCCAGCTGGCTTTGCTGTTCAATTAAGGTGCGAGAGCCCTCAGCAAAGGTGGCGTAACCCAACTCTCCCAACGCATTCAATAAGGTGGTTTTACCCGCCCCAGGGCCGCCAGTAATCACGATTGGCTGCATAGCCTTATTCCTTCAGATACAAAAAGCCCCGAGCATGACTCGGGGCTTATTCTTAATCGAATCCGTTACAGCAGATTATTTTGCTGAACGTGAAGCACGTTTACGATCGCTTTCCGTTAGGAATTTCTTACGGATACGGATGCTTTCAGGTGTTACTTCTACTAGTTCGTCATC
The DNA here is from genome assembly GCF_010092875.1 of Vibrio sp. LB10LO1. Lineage (NCBI taxonomy): Bacteria > Pseudomonadati > Pseudomonadota > Gammaproteobacteria > Vibrionales > Vibrionaceae > Vibrio > Vibrio sp. LB10LO1. The sequence goes on along the minus strand of NZ_JAADJW010000015.1, from coordinate 88,835 downwards.
ATCGATGAACTCTAGTGCTTGCTCAAGAGTCATCTTGATTGGCGGAGTAAGAACCTGTGCGTCATCTGTACCAGATGCACGAACGTTAGTCAGCTGCTTACCTTTCAGTGCGTTTACTGTTAGGTCGTTGTCGCGGCTGTGGATACCGATAACCATGCCTTCGTAAACCTCAACACCGTGACCGATGAATAGACGACCACGTTCTTGAAGGTTGAATAGTGCGTTAGTTAGCGCTTTACCCATTGCGTTAGCAATTAGTACACCGTTAACACGTTGACCGATGTTGCCGCCTTTGTGTGGGCCGTAGTGGTCAAATGTATGGTATAGAAGACCAGAACCTGAAGTCAGTGTCATGAACTCAGTTTGGAAACCGATCAGACCACGTGATGGCATTTCGAAGTCCATACGTACACGGCCTTTACCATCTGGAGACATGTCTTTCAGCTCACCTTTACGTAAGCCGATGTTCTCCATGATGCCGCCTTGGTGCTCTTCCATAACGTCGATCGTTACAGTCTCGAACGGTTCCATTAGCTGACCATCTTCTTCTTTGATGATTACTTCTGGACGAGATACAGCAAGCTCGAAGCCTTCACGACGCATGTTTTCGATCAGGATAGATAGGTGAAGTTCACCACGGCCTGATACGCGGAATTTGTCTGGATCGTCTGTTTGCTCAACACGTAGTGCAACGTTGTGTACCAGTTCCTTCTCTAGACGCTCAAGGATGTTACGTGAAGTTACGAACTTACCTTCTTTACCAGCGAATGGAGACGTGTTTACTTGGAACGTCATCGTTACTGTTGGTTCATCAACAGATAGCGGTGGTAGTGCTTCAACTTGGTTTTGTGCACAGATAGTGTCAGAGATTTTTAGCTCGCCAAGACCAGTGATTGCAATGATATCACCCGCATTCGCTTGCTCAACTTCGTGACGCTCTAGGCCTAGGTAGCCCATTACTGTACCTACTTTACCGTTGCGAGTTTTACCGTCAGCGCCGATAACTGTTACTTGTTGGTTTGGCTTAACGCTACCACGAGTTACACGAGCAACACCGATAACACCAACGTAAGAGCTGTAATCTAGCTGAGAAACTTGCATCTGTAGAGGACCGTCTAGGTCAACTTGAGGTGCTGTTACTTCTTCAACGATAGTTTGGAACAGTGGTTCCATGTTCTCGCCAGTTTCGCCTTCTTCTAGCGCAGCCCAACCGTTAAGTGCTGACGCGTAAACAACTTTAAAGTCTAGCTGTTCGTCAGTTGCACCTAGGTTGTCGAATAGGTCGAATACTTGGTCCATAACCCAATCAGGACGAGCACCAGGACGGTCAATCTTGTTGATTACAACGATTGGCTTAAGGCCGTGAGCAAATGCTTTTTGCGTTACGAAACGCGTTTGTGGCATTGGGCCATCAACTGCGTCAACGATAAGTAGTACTGAATCTACCATCGACATGATACGTTCTACTTCACCACCGAAGTCCGCGTGTCCCGGAGTATCTACGATGTTGATGCGGTAGTCATTCCAGTTAATTGCTGTGTTTTTAGCAAGAATGGTAATGCCACGCTCTTTCTCAATGTCGTTCGAGTCCATGACTCGCTCTTCAGCTTCACCGCGAGACTCTAGCGTGCCTGATTGTTGTAGCAGCTTGTCAACCAACGTTGTTTTACCGTGGTCAACGTGCGCGATAATCGCGATATTTCTTAATTTATCAATCTGTGGAGTAGCCATGGATATTGATTCACTTAGATAGATGAAATGCCCCCATGCCGAGAACGGGTGCTCTCTGGCGACATTTGCTGATTAAAAAAACGGCCATAATGTACCAGATTTTAGCAAAAAGCCTAGAAATATGTGATCTACTCCTTAGCTTTTATAGCAAATTTACGCTTAGCGCCCACTTTCTCTCGCCCGGCGAATTGATTCAACGCAATTTTATTCCAATCGTTGCTTATTAGAAATTGACTCTTGCTCAAAAACTGGGCTAGATAAGCAACACGGTTGTCACATTGTGGTGCAATAATAAAAGTATGCACCATTACAGTGCAGCCAAAGATCATTTTGGTGCAATCGTTTGCACCAAACTTGTATCTAAAAACATAATTCCTTGAAATTAATGGAATAATTTTTTTGGCACGGTTTTGGCTTTAGAGAAAACAGCATCGATTAATAAAATGTCAAATAAATTAATCAATGCTGGATTTAATCAATTTTTCATAAATCGAGCTTTTACCGCTTTATTAACACTGGAGGTTATCCAAGATGTCAGTAGAAAACGTTTTATCACTGATCCAAGAAAACGAAGTTAAGTTTGTTGACCTACGCTTCACTGATACAAAAGGTAAAGAGCAGCACATCTCTATCCCTGCTCACCAAATCGACGCAGACTTCTTCGAAGAAGGTAAAATGTTCGATGGTTCATCAGTTGCTGGCTGGAAAGGCATTAACGAATCAGACATGGTTATGATGCCAGATGCATCTTCTGCAGTGCTTGACCCATTCACTGAAGATGCAACGCTAAACATCCGTTGTGACATCCTTGAGCCTGCAACAATGCAAGGCTACGACCGTGACCCTCGCTCTATCGCTAAACGCGCTGAAGACTTCATGCGTTCTACTGGTATTGCAGATACTGTTCTTATCGGTCCTGAGCCAGAGTTCTTCCTATTTGACGACGTTAAGTTCGCAACTGACATGTCTGGTTCTTTCTTTAAGATTGACGACGTAGAAGCAGCGTGGAACACAGGTTCTGATTACGAAGAAGGTAACAAAGGCCACCGTCCAGGCGTTAAAGGTGGTTACTTCCCAGTAGCTCCAGTAGATTCATCTCAAGACATCCGTTCTGCTATGTGTCTAGTAATGGAAGAGATGGGCCTAGTTGTTGAAGCGCACCACCACGAAGTAGCAACTGCGGGTCAAAACGAAATCGCAACTCGCTTCAACACGCTAACAACGAAAGCTGACGAAATCCAAATCTACAAGTACGTTGTACACAACGTTGCTCACGCGTTTGGTAAGACAGCGACATTCATGCCTAAGCCACTTGTTGGTGACAACGGTAGCGGTATGCACGTTCACCAATCTCTAGCAAAAGACGGTGTAAACCTATTTGCTGGTGACAAGTACGGCGGCCTATCTGAAACTGCACTTTACTACATCGGTGGTATCATCAAGCACGCTCGCGCAATCAACGCATTTGCTAACCCATCAACTAACTCGTACAAGCGTCTTGTACCAGGCTTCGAAGCGCCAGTTATGCTAGCTTACTCAGCACGTAACCGTTCTGCTTCTATCCGTATCCCAGTGGTACCAAGCCCTAAAGCGCGTCGTATCGAAGTTCGTTTTGGTGACCCAGCGGCTAACCCATACCTAGCGTTCGCAGCAATGCTAATGGCTGGTCTTGACGGTATTAAGAACAAGATCCACCCAGGCGAAGCGATGGATAAAGACCTTTACGACCTACCAGCTGAAGAAGCAGCAGAAATCCCAACTGTTGCATACTCACTGAAAGATGCTCTAGAAGAACTAGATGCTGACCGTGAGTTCCTAACAGCAGGCGGCGTATTCTCTGATGACTTCATCGATTCTTACATCGGTCTTAAGTCTCAAGATGTAGAGAAAGTAAACATGACAACTCACCCACTTGAGTTCGAACTTTACTACTCTGTATAAGGTCTCAACTGTGTAAAATGTAAACACAGAAACAAAATATTAGGCTCGCCTCGCAGGCGGGCCTTTTTTGTATTCGTTCGCCCTATATGGGCGTTTAACATGGAGGGATAACTAAAATACGCTCAAACTCTTTTACTTGATAAGTCAAAGAGCTAAGCAATCCAAACGTGAAATCATCTATCAAAAGAAGGTGAGCAATGAAAGTTCAGCTTTTACCATCGCTATGCGCCTTAAGTGGCTTACTGATCGCCACAACAGCCTCTGCTCAAGTCGCTTACACTTGGGTCGATAAAGACGGCGTTGTGCATTTTAGCGATACTCCACACCAAGGCGCAAAAGCCATCTCGCTACCTAATCTAGAATCCAGTGCGCCAGCACCAAAAGTAGAAAGTACCGAGTCTCTGGCACCACAAGCAAAAACGACATCAGAGCCCACAACAGATGAGCAAACAAAGTTAGAAAAGCCACTACCTCTTTCCCTTTCTATGCTCACGCCACAGCATGATGAAACCATTCGCAGCAACCCTGGCGCTATCAATATCCAACTCGAAGCCAACCGTAAATTGGGGATTGGCGAGCAGTTGCAACTCTTCCTTGATGGTAAGCCATATGGGGCGCCACAAAGCCGTTTAACTTGGCAATTGAAGAACATCGATCGTGGTACACACACCCTCGCGGTACAAGCCAAAAGAAGCGGCAAGCTTATTGCATCTACTAGCCCTATAACGGTGCATTTACATAGAGCGAGTATCAAGCCGACCATTAAAGGGGCAAAGTAGAATATTAAGTGAAAAAAACCGCACTCTGATGGCGCTTTTCACTTTTTCTTCTTAGGTTTATTCGCCATACTTACGTTCTATTGCACCAATATAGTGCAGCGCACAAATACAACGCAAACAAGGACGTAATGTGGATACCAGTCTCTCCAGTGCTATTCTCAACAACATGGTGACAGCAACGCTGATTCTCGATGATGGATTAGCCGTTCGCTACGCCAACCCTGCGGCTGAGTTATTGTTCTCACAAAGCGCCAAGCGTATTGTCGAGCAGTCGTTGTCTCAGCTGATTCAGCATGCGTCATTGGATCTCGCGCTACTTACGCAACCTCTACAGAGCGGACAAAGCATCACGGACAGTGACGTGACCTTTGTGGTTGATGGCCGCCCTTTGATGCTGGAAGTGACTGTCAGCCCGATCACATGGCAGAAGCAGTTAATGCTGCTGGTTGAGATGCGTAAAATTGACCAACAACGCCGCCTCACTCAAGAGCTTAACCAACACGCCCAACAACAGGCGGCGAAGCTTTTGGTGCGTGGTTTGGCGCATGAAATCAAAAACCCTCTCGGCGGCTTACGCGGTGCAGCACAGCTACTGGAGAAAATGCTGCCCGATCCTTCTTTGACGGAATACACCCACATCATCATTGAACAGGCCGACCGCTTGAGAGCATTAGTCGATCGCTTGCTAGGGCCTCAAAAACCGGGCAAAAAGACCCAAGAGAACCTACACCAAGTGCTTGAAAAGGTGCGCCAATTGGTGGAGTTAGAATCTCAGCATTCGGTTGTGATTGAGCGTGATTACGACCCGAGCTTGCCAGAGATCTTGATGGACGCTGACCAAATCGAGCAGGCGATGCTCAACATTGTTAGCAATGCGGCGCAAATCCTCTCTCACCAAGAGCACGGCAAAATAACCATACGCACCAGAACGGTGCATCAAGCCAACATTCATGGCCAGCGTTGCAAACTCGCGGCTCGCGTCGAGATCACCGATAACGGTCCAGGCATTCCACCCGAGTTACAAGACACCCTCTTCTACCCGATGGTCAGTGGCCGTGAGGGCGGCACAGGACTTGGGCTGTCAATTTCACAAAATTTGATCGACCAGCACAACGGCAAGATTGATGTCGAGAGCTGGCCGGGTCACACCACTTTTACGATTTATTTGCCAATCTGACTTGATTGAAAGACTGTTCAATTCGTCAGTTTTTAGGCTTTTGCTGCAAGGATTTATTACATGAGTAAAGGATATGTTTGGGTCGTCGATGACGACAGTTCGATTCGTTGGGTAATGGAGAAAACCCTCTCCTCTGCCAACATCAAATGCGAAACCTATGCGGATGGGGAAAGCGTGTTAATGGCGCTAGAGCGCGAAGTACCAGACGTTTTGGTTTCAGACATTCGCATGCCGGGAATCGATGGCTTAGAGCTACTCAAACAAGTTCAACGTGACTACCCAGACCTACCCGTGATCATCATGACAGCGCATTCCGATTTGGATGCTGCGGTGAACGCGTACCAAAAGGGCGCTTTCGAATACCTACCAAAGCCATTTGATATTGACGAGACGTTAACGCTAGTAGAACGCGCGATAGCCCATAGCCAAGAGAATAAGCGCGAGCAACTTCTGCCGGACGACATCCCAACCGATACGCCTGAAATCATTGGTGAAGCACCAGCGATGCAAGAAGTGTTTCGCGCCATCGGTCGCTTATCGCGTTCTTCTATTTCCGTTCTAATCAACGGTGAATCTGGTACCGGTAAAGAGTTAGTTGCTCATGCCCTGCACCGCCACAGCCCGCGCGCCAACAAACCTTTTATTGCCCTCAATATGGCTGCAATCCCGAAAGACTTGATTGAATCGGAACTGTTTGGTCATGAGAAGGGGGCGTTTACTGGTGCGAATAGCGTCCGTCAAGGTCGTTTTGAGCAGGCCAATGGTGGCACCCTGTTTTTGGACGAAATCGGTGACATGCCGCTAGACATCCAAACTCGTTTGCTACGTGTTTTGGCGGACGGTCAGTTCTACCGCGTCGGCGGCCACTCTCCAATTCGTGTCGACGTACGTATTGTTGCAGCCACCCACCAAAACCTTGAAAAATTGGTACACGAAGGCGATTTCCGTGAGGATTTATTCCACCGCTTGAATGTCATTCGTGTTCAGATCCCTGCACTAAGAGAACGTAAGCAAGACATAGAGAAGCTGACACAACACTTCCTCGTTCGAGCGGCGGATGAACTCGGTGTTGAAACCAAAACCCTGCACCCCTCTTCGGTGGAGATTTTGAACCGTCTTGACTGGCCAGGTAACGTGCGTCAACTGGAAAACATCTGCCGTTGGCTGACCGTTATGGCAAGCGGTAGTGAAGTCTTGCCAAGTGATTTACCCGCAGAGTTGCTGGAAGAGAAGAAAATCGCCACGGAAACCACCAGCGGCAGCTGGCAAGATCAATTAGCAGATTGGGCTCGCCAAGCCTTAGAAGCTGGAGATAAAGAGCTGCTTTCCTACGCATTACCTGAGTTTGAACGCATTTTATTGGAAGCTGCGTTAGAACACACTAAAGGTCACAAGCAAGATGCCGCTAAAGTACTAGGATGGGGACGCAATACCCTAACCCGAAAATTGAAAGAATTGTACTGATCTCGAACGGATACGAGTTTGGCTAATGGTTATCAAGCGCACAATTTTTCCCTCGCTTGATAACCTAAGTGTCAGTACAATTATGGTACGACACCCCTTATGTGACTAGGCAATGTCAAACGCGACGACTCAAATTACACTACGTACTGCTGTTCTCATCCCTTTCGTGATGATTTTTCTGCTGGCTATCGGTGTGATTGTCTACGTCCAAAAACAGAGCTATGAGGAAGTTGTTACCGACATCAGTGACAAGCAACTTTCAGTATTGACTGAAAGTGTTCACGACCACCTCAATGACTACCTGCGTAAACCTTTCACCGCAGTCAATGCGCTGGGGCACAACGTTAGCTACCACAACTTATATCATCCTAACGACACCAAAGATATCCAAGCTTATTTGTTGAGTGCATTTAAAGATTTGTACCACTCAATACCGCAGCTGGATGTGATTGCATTTGGATCTGAATCCGGTGACTTTACCGGCTACCGACGCGAAGCGGGTGACAGCTACACGCTGATGGTTCAAGACCATCGTACTGATGGTAATTTGGTTATTTACGGCAGTGAAGACGTCAGTGATGATATTCGTACTGTGATTGCTCCTTACGACCCTCGCACCCGCCCTTGGTATCAGCCCGTCGCTCAAGACCACAGAGCCCGTTGGTCACCGATTTACGCCAATGCCGATGAGCGCCAAGACATCACCCTTTCGGCCATGACTCCCATTTACGAGCTGGGTGAGTTTGCAGGAGTCCTAGTTACCGACATTCGCATCAACACCTTTAACTTGTTCTTACAAGATCTCAAGCGAGACACCAGTGCATCCGTTTACATCATGGATCAGGAACACCGCTTAGTGGCGCATTCAGGGCAAGGCAGTGTGATTTCTTGGGGAACAAAGTTCTCAGAAAAGGGACAGCGTTTACTGGCTTCGGAAAGTGCAGATCCTATCATCCAAATGAGTGCGTCTCGCCTAATGGGCCAAGACCTCAGCCACAGCGACAAACCTTACACATTCGAGTTCGACTTCAATGGTCAGCGCACCTTTAGTCGTATCACGCCATATCATGACGCCAATGGCTTAACTTGGTTTATTGGCACTTCGGTTTCTGAAACCGATCTACTCGGTAACCTACCCAATAGCCAACAGAAAAGTTGGATGGTCGGGGCCTTGGTGAGCTTATTTGGTGTTGGGATTAGCCTACTGATATTCAATCGCGTTACTCGCCCTATCAATGCCACGGCAACAGCGGCGCAGCACTTAGCCAAAGGGGATTGGGATAGTACAATGCCTCGCCCAGGTTACGTGTACGAAACGACGGTGTTAGTACAAGCATTTAATGAAATGGCCAGCAACCTAAAAGCCTCATTCAAAGCGCTTCGCGAGCAACTCGAATTTGACTCCTTAACGCGCTTATACAGCCGACAAGGTTTAATTGAAGTAAGTGAAACCTTAACTCATTCAGGTCAAAGCAGCTTGTACCTTATCGGGATCAACAAATTTAGAGATATCAATGACAGCATCGGCCATCACAATGGTGATCAACTGCTGGTCCACATCGCTGAACGCCTAAAACAGCAGTTGCAAGATGAAGCAATTCTAGCTCGAATCGGCGGTGATGAGTTTGCGGTATTTATGCCAAACACACACGACGATGAAGAGATACGCTCGACAGAACGACGCCTACAACAGTTGCTCGCTGCTCCGTTTATGCTAGACGGAGAAACCGTGGTGATAAAGATCTCTATCGGCGTCGTGCGTACGCAAGCTTCGCAAAGCATGCCGCTCTGGTTACGTAACGCAAGTATTGCTCTGAGCTCTGCCAAGCAAGACTCGCGCACCAGCGTGTGTCACTACAGTCCAGAGATGGCGAGTGCATCTAAGTTCCGGACACAAATGCTGGCGAAGATTCAAACGGGCATTGATAATCATGAATTCGTTCCTTTCTACCAACCAATTATTGACCTTGAGAGCGGCAATATTTGTGGTGCAGAAGCGCTCGCACGCTGGCACAGTGAATCAGGTATGATTTCCCCATTGGACTTCATTCCTATCGCTGAAGAAAATGGCATGATCAAAGCGATTGGCCAACAAATCCTACTTCAAGCTTGCCGTGACACACGTAAAGCCATCGACAATAAGCAATGGCCTGAAAACTTCCAGCTACACGTCAATGTGTCCGTTCATCAGTTATCGAGCCCTAACTTCGTCGAATCTGTCGCGAAAATACTGCTTAAAACAGGTCTATCGGCAACCAACGTAACATTAGAGATCACCGAGTCGCGTATCATTGATAGCGCACCAACCACGCTAGATAACTTAATCAAGCTCAGAGAGATGGGGCTGGGTATTGGGATTGACGATTTCGGTACGGGTTACTCGTCACTCGCCTACTTGCATGCTCTGCCATTCACCTGTTTGAAGATAGATCGCACCTTCATTAACCGTCTGACCAAAGAGAATCTCGACAGCTCAGTGGTAGCGGCGATCATCAATATCACGAAAGGTATGAAAGCGAATGTGGTCGCGGAAGGAGTTGAAACCGCAGTACAAGCACAACTGCTCCGTTCACTTGGCTGTGACCAAGTTCAAGGCTTCTACTATAGCCGCCCGATGGCGATGGAAGAATGGCCAACACATTTGGTTAACATGAAGTAGAAAACAGCTGAAATCGTTGATTTCCTAGTCATCGTCTACTGACAATCTACCTAACTGTTATTTATACTTAACTGCAAATCTTCCCCATGTATTGTCATTGATAATGTTTGGGCTGAGTTCCTGTTCACAACAAAAAACCCGGATCGACATAATGATAACTAAGAATCTTCCCCTAACTGATTTGCACCGTCACCTTGACGGCAACATTCGCACTAAGACTATTCTTGAGCTTGGCCAGCAATTTGGTATTGCTCTACCAGCTTACGATATCGAGTCGCTAACACCACACGTTCAAATTGTTGAAGCTGAGCCATCTCTTGTTGCTTTCCTTTCTAAGCTTGATTGGGGCGTGGCAGTGTTGGGCGATCTAGACGCATGTCGCCGCGTTGCTTACGAAAACGTAGAAGACGCACTTAATGCACAAATCGACTATGCCGAACTTCGCTTCTCACCTTACTACATGGCAATGAAACACAAACTACCTGTAGCTGGTGTGGTAGAAGCCGTGGTTGATGGCGTACAAGCGGGTATGCGTGATTTCGGCATCAAGGCAAACCTAATCGGTATCATGAGCCGTACTTTCGGCACTGACGCTTGTCAGCAAGAGCTGGATGCGATTCTTAGTCAGAAAGACCACATGGTTGCCGTTGACCTAGCTGGTGATGAACTTGGTCAACCGGGTGATCGTTTTGTGTCTCACTTTAAACAAGTTCGCGACGCAGGCCTGAACGTGACCGTACACGCTGGTGAAGCGGCGGGTGCAGAGAGCATGTGGCAAGCAATTCAAGAGCTTGGTGCAACACGTATCGGCCACGGAGTGAAAGCAATCCACGATCCTAAACTGATGGACTATCTTGCAGAAAACCGCATTGGTATTGAATCTTGCCTAACGTCAAACTTCCAGACCAGTACAGTTGAATCACTAGCTAACCACCCTCTTAAGCAATTCCTTAAGCACGGTGTACTTGCATGTCTGAACACGGACGATCCAGCGGTGGAAGGTATTGAACTGCCATACGAATACGAAGTGGCGGCACCAGCAGCAGGCCTGACTCAAGAGCAAATTCGCCAAGCGCAAATCAACGGCCTAGACATCGCTTTCCTATCAGATGCAGAGAAAACTGAACTGAAAGAAAAAGTAAAAGATCGCGTATAATTGCCGCGAAAGATATGAAAAATGCCAGCATTTGCTGGCATTTTTCATATCCGAAATCCGTAAGAGATTAAATCACGCGAGAGAATTGCTGTTGACGCGCTTTCGCTCGTAGGTACTTATCAAAGCACATACAAATGTTACGAATCAGAAGGCGGCCACGCAGTGTTACGCGAATTTCGTTGTCATCCACTTCCACCAATTCATCATTGATGAAGGTTTGCAGTAGACCTAAATCTTCTTTGAAGTATTGCTCGAACTTCACGCCGAACTCAGACTCAATCGACTTCTTATCCAGCTTGAAGTTACAGATAAGCTGTTTGATCACTTCACGGCGCAATAAGTCATCCGCATCCAGTGAAACACCTTTCCACAGCGCGTGGCGAGATTCATTCACCTGTGCGTAGTACTTCTTCAATTCTTTCTGGTTTTGCGCGTACGCATCACCAATCATTGAAATCGCCGAAACACCAAAGCCAACCAAGTCGCATTCACCTTGTGTAGTGTAGCCTTGGAAGTTGCGGTGCAAAATGCCTTCACGCTGAGCCACAGCAAGCTCATCATCCGGCATAGCAAAGTGATCCATACCGATAAACTGGTAACCAGCACCTGTTAGCGTCGCGATGGTATCTTGCAGAATCGCCATCTTCTCTTCCGCTTTTGGCAGATCTTCATCTTTAATCTTACGCTGCGCCGCAAACAGTTGTGGCATGTGCGCGTAGTTAAACACGGACAAACGACCCGGCTGCATTTCTAGCACTTGCTCTAGTGTCTTCGCAAAAGATGCCTTGGTTTGCTTCGGCAAGCCGTAAATCAAATCAAGGTTAGTAGAGCGGAAACCAAGCTCTTTTGCACGAGCAACCATCGCAAAGATAAATTCCTCATCTTGCTCACGGTTCACAAGCTGCTGAACTTCTTTGTTGAAGTCTTGTACACCAATACTTAGACGGTTAAAGCCTTCACTGCGTAAGTGATCCAGCATAGTGAGCTCAATCTCACGTGGATCAACTTCAATACTGATTTCCGCATCGGCACTGAAAGTGAACTCTTGGCGCAACAAGTCCATCACACGCGTAATCTGCTTCTCAGATAGGAAAGTTGGTGTACCACCACCAAAATGCAATTGAGTCACTTGGCGTTCACCCAATAGTGACGCGCGTTGGCGGATCTCGTGCTCAAGTACATCCAAATATTCGTCAGCTTTGTGCGAATGGCGAGTAATCACTTTATTACAGCCACAGTAGTAGCAAAGCTTATGACAGAACGGAATGTGAACGTACAAAGACAGCGGACGATCTGGGTACTGAGTGCATGCCATATCGTAGTCCGAAATGGTAAACGCTTCATGAAACTCCAGTGCTGTCGGGTACGACGTGTAACGCGGACCGGAATAGTTGTACTTATCCAATACCGCTTGATCCCAGACGATTTGCTGTTTCGATTCAGTATGTTGATTCGACATGGTGGTACTTTCCGTAAAATGCGAGGGAGACGAAAGCCGTCCCCCAATATTCAGAAACCGTTATTCTGCCATACGACGATGACAACTACGGCAGCCACAGGCGGCTTTTTAAGTATAAAACTAAAGAAGTGCTAGCGTGATCACGATACCCCCAATAGTTATAAGGAAACCATTAGGGGCAGCAATTAGATCATCTGAATATTGATTTGGTTATTCAGTGGCTTAACGTTTTTTTGCAACACTTTGAGCTCTTCGATGATCGCGTCCGCTAAGCGTTGTTCTGCTTTATGACGCGTCAAGTTCTGCTGCATACGTTCTTTCTTGGCAAGGTTCTGACGATCTTCGCCACGCGCCATATCTTTCACGACATGGTAAAGCTCTGAAATCGCAGGATATGTGGCGTCAAAATCAACACGGTCTTCACCTTGAACATAGTCCATGATGTTGTAAACACGGATACTGATTTCCGACAAATCACACTGGCCTTGGATGCCCGCCTGACACAAGGTATGCACGTTCTCAAAAATGTTGGCGTTACGCTTATCGATCGCCAATTTTTGATGCTTCAGCTGCAATTCCTTTTGCTTTTTCAATTGAAGCAGAAGGTAACCTGCATAAGAAGCCAGCGCGATAATGATCACTGCACCCGCAATCGCTAATAAGGTTACGTTCATGAATTACTTATCCTTTGTAGTCGTCGAAGTTGATATCGTCGAAGTCTGCTAACAGATCATCGTCGTTACGAGAACCTTTCGCCGCTGGTGCAGTAAAGTCTTCGTCTTCTTCCGGCTCTAGTAGACCCAGTTGATCCATCAGCTTCTCGATGCGATCTAGCTTCTCGTCTACGTATTTTTGTAGACCAGTGCCTAGATTCTCACCCGCTTCGATGCGATCCAACAACACATTCAATTGCGCATCGTTCTCTAGCATCTCCAGCTCTTGCTCTGCAGATAGACGACGCTCTTGTTTGGTTTGCTTCTTCACCGGTTCAACAATCAGAGGGATTTTCTTCTTGCTGCCTAGGCGAGGATCACGTTTCTGTGCTGCTGCTTGTCTCTTCTGCTCTTCAGCATCAGAGTTACGGCTACCAGTCTTCAAGCCTTTGCGCTTTTTCGCACGCTTGCGTAGACGACCTTCTACATCTGACTCTGTACGGTTACGAGTGACGACAAACTCAGGTGCGCCAGAGGCACCCGGCTTTCTTGATTTCTTTTTACGGCTCATTACTGGGTCTTCCTCAGTAAAATTACATCATTACCAATAAATTCGAGTTCGAGCTTATCCCGCTCTGCTAGGAACTGGAACGTGTCACGGCTAAAGAACACCACGTGTGTAGGATCGTTCTTATAATGCCATGTCCGAAAGGCTTCTACGTCGATGACCATTTTCGTCATCAGGCCTATCCAGCCACCTGGCTTAACTAAATTCAACCATTGCTTCCACACCAAATCTGGGTGGTAGAGGTGTTCGATCACCTCTGTTGCTGTCATGAAGTCATACTGCTTTTCTAACACACAAGTATCTGGGTGATAGTAAAGATCGTACAACGCCATGTTGTGCCCCGCTTCTTCTAACATTAAGGAAAGCGTTGGGCCCGGACCACAACCAAAGTCGATTCCGTTCGATTGTGGTGAAATTCGCTCTGAGATTGGATCAGCAATTCTCGCCAAAAAGCGGCGATATCCCATATCTTCAGGATTGTTCTCATGCAGATCATAGTGAGCTTTTTCAGTTTCCGCATCCAAACGTTGATCTGGATTGACGAATACCAAACTGCACTGCTCACACTGAAGATACTCGCGTTGCTTGTCTTCAAAAAAGTGGTGAGTGCGCTGATTCTGGCATAAAGGACAGGTGTGCATGCTGACTTCCTCAAACAGGGATGCGAAACATACCAGAAAGTGGACTCAGATTGGAGTGTTACTGGATACTTTTTCAGCAGTTTTTATTAAAAAAACTTTGATTAGGAAAAATAGATATAAAAAAAGCGACAGTGAGACTGTCGCTTTCTGAATGCCACCATTGGTGGCGAAACTGTGTTGCACTCATTTGGTGCACCAAGAATCCTTTTGTTTTTCGAGCTTTCCATGCCAAAAAGTGTTGTTCTTCATCTTCCTGATGAGTTTTGGCTATCCTTTTACTTCCTGTCAGCTGAGCTACTTCCTGAGCTTGATCCGTTTCGCTGTCTTAACCGTTAGACTAGATGACCATCCATATCTGATAGGCCCCTTGCCTATCTAAGTCCCTTTTCCGACTACCAAACATCCTTCGTTTGCGTCCTTGGAGACCTCATATCCATGGTCTAAATTCCTGTGATTCACTCCCTGTGAACAATGTCTACTTTACGGATTGGATAAAAACCAACAAGTCATTGAAAGCAATTATTGATACGAATTTTTCCAGAAAAATAAATAGCCATTTCTATCAATAACTTAAAACGAGGAGAGAGAAATAGTATCGAACAAGTATGGCAAATATCTCACAAAGCCCCGAGCGAACTATCTCTTTACCTTGAATCACCATGTGTGACTGAGATCACTAACGTACCGGACGTTAGCCAATGCTCTCACCAACAAAAATGCCCCAGCGAAAACGCTAGGGCATATTTGTATAACTGTGCTCGAACTTTGTAGGGGTTTAGTGCAGACCGCCAACGTATTTCGACAGAACTTCGATGTCTTCGTCTGTCATTTTCTTCGCGATGTCACGCATCATGGCATTCATATCGTTACCACGGTTACCATCACGGAACTTCTCTAGCTGAGCTTTGATGTAGTCAGAGTGCTGACCAGAAATTTTAGGGAAACCTGAAAGCTCAGTGCCGTTACCACGAGGGCCGTGACATGCGATACATGCGGTTAGACCACGTTCTGCATCACCAGCGGTGTACAGTACTTTACCTTTCTCAACAACGTCTTCTGGTGTTGAGCTCTCTGAGATTGGTAGAGAGGCGTAGTATGCAGATAGATCAGCGATGTCTTCATCGCTCAGTGGCATTGCCATACCACTCATTACAGGGTCGTAACGACCTTGCTTACCACCACTAGTCATTCCTAGTTTCAGATCTTTTAACTGCTTCTCAAGATACTTAGCGTGTTGGCCTGCAAGTTTCGGGTACATTGCGATTGCACTGTTACCGTCCGCTCCGTGACAGGCGACACAAGTTTGTGATTTTGCTTTACCAGCTTCAATATTACCTTGGGCCCATACTGAGCAACTGGCTAAAAGACTCAAAATTAGCGCTAATTTCTTCATGACATTCCATTATAATTATCAAGCTTCCAGTACCACGGAATGTGAACATACCGCGTACACTCATGGTACAATAGGCGACCTTATGCCGAGCACGGTTATTTTACACAATTTCACAAAAAAGTAATCAATCGACTACACAAAGTCGAGATGGAGTTAACAGTGAGCGTAAAAATTCATTACCAAAACACGCATTTCATCACCAGCGCACCCGATATTCGTCACTTACCTGAGGACGAAGGTGTCGAAATTGCGTTTGCAGGACGCTCAAACGCTGGTAAATCGAGTGCACTTAACCGTCTTACTAACCAAAAAAGCTTAGCGAAGACATCAAAGACACCCGGTCGTACTCAATTGATCAACCTTTTCAAAGTGGAAGAAGGTTGTCACATTGTCGATTTGCCAGGATACGGCTTCGCTCAGGTGCCGGTTGAGATGAAGAACAAATGGCAAAAATCATTAGGTGAATACCTACAGAAACGCGAGTGCCTAAAAGGCTTGGTGGTTCTGATGGATATCCGTCACCCAATGAAAGACCTCGATCAGCAAATGATTTTCTGGGCAATCGACAGCCGCATCCCTGTTCAAGTTCTTCTGACTAAAGCAGACAAACTGAAAAGCGGTGCTCGCAAACAAACGCTGCTAAAAATCCGCAAACAAGTGGAAACATTTGGTGGTGACGTATCGGTTGATGTTTTCTCTTCACTGAAAGGTCTAGGTGTCGATCAGCTTCGTGCCAAACTGGACACTTGGTTTGCACCAGCATTTGCACACTTGATTGAAGAAGACGAGCAAGACGTTCCAGAGAACGGCGAAGAATAATTAACAAAATTTGTTAAAATTTTTCGACACAGCCCTGCCTTTTGGTGGGGCTTTTGTTTATTCGCTATCGGAAAACGTGAATTTCAGGCAATAAAAATCCCCACCTTCCTGGCAGGGATAACGGGAGAGAAAAATTGGTAATTATTGTTATGTGGCGAAGCATTACTGAACTGAGATTCGATTTCAATAGGTTAAAAAGCAATCTTACATCCTGCCTCATACCAAACATTTCCTCTCAAACCATCCAATAACTTTAATATTCAGATAGTTAAGTTAAACAAAGTATCAGAAGTACGTAACTTAGTTTCTTTCAAGAAAAAATAATAGTGTGACTGGCGTAAATTTACAGCATGAATAACGCAATAAATTTGAAGGAAAACTTGTGATTTTGCAGTGACTTAGAGAGGTCAAAAGAGAAGGTTTTTGAGGGTTTAGTTTAACTTATTGATCAAAAAGAAAAATTTTCTTTCGCCCAATAAAAAACGCCCCAGTCAAAAACTGACTGGGGCGGCTGAATCAGCCTAATCCAATAACGTGAAACAAAAGGTCTGAAAGATAGAACATCTTACCTCTGTACCCTACGAGAGATAATGTACAACAATTGGTCAGATATGCAAAGAACTTTTGTAGTTTTTTTTCATGAAAGTTTTATTAAGTAACATTAAATCTCAGATCGGATTTGCTTTTTTAATGGCACAAAAAAGCCAGCGTTTGTGCGCTGGCTCATATTAAATCGGCTAAATTGGCTTAAAAATGACTAGTGCGCTTGATCCCAGTTGTCACCGTGACCCGCTTCTGCCACTAGAGGCACTTTCAGCTCTGCTGCAGATTCCATCAAATTCTGTACTTTACTTTCAATTTCGGACAAAGACGACTCTTCAACTTCAAACACCAGTTCATCGTGTACTTGCATCAGAAGTTTCACTCGACCATTGCCTTCTTCTTGAATCCACTGATCAACTAACAGCATCGCTTTCTTGATGATGTCCGCAGCGGTGCCTTGCATCGGCGCGTTGATCGCTGCACGCTCTGCCGCCTTACGACGCATGCCGTTGCGAGATTGAATTTCAGGAAGGTGCAAGCGACGACCAAAGATTGTCTCGACGAAACCTTGCTCTGAAGCCGCACTGCGCGTGTCTTCCATGTACTGCATTACGCCTGGGTAGCGCTCGAAATACTTGTCCATGTATGCTTGTGCCTCACCACGAGGAATGCCCAGTTGCTTCGCCAAACCAAACGCACTCATGCCGTAGATAAGACCGAAGTTAACCGCTTTCGCACGGCGACGTTGCTCACTTGAAACGTCTTCAATAGAAACGCCCATGATTTCTGCTGCGGTTGCCGCGTGGATATCTTTACCGTCACGGAACGCATCAAGCAGTGCTTGGTCACCTGATAGGTGCGCCATAATACGCAATTCGATTTGAGAGTAGTCGACTGCCAGAATCTTGTAACCCGTAGGGGCAACAAATGCCTGACGAATACGACGACCTTCTTCATTACGAATTGGGATGTTCTGCAAGTTAGGATCGGTGGATGATAGACGACCCGTTGCGGTCACCGCTTGGTGGTAAGAAGTATGCACACGACCCGTCGATGGGTTGATCATCTTCGGCAACTTATCGGTGTAAGTTGATTTTAGCTTCGCCAGACCACGGTATTCCAAAATCAGTTTTGGTAGTGGGTAATCCAAAGCCAGCTCTTGCAGCACTTCTTCATTGGTAGAAGGCGTGCCTGATGGCGTCTTCTTGATGACTGGTAGACCCATTTTTTCAAACAGAAGCGCTTGCAGTTGCTTCGGTGAGTTCATGTTGAACTCTTGCTCAGCAATCTCGTACGCCTTTTGCTCAAGCTCATCCAGGCGTGCAGCAATTTCTACAGATTGCGCACTAAGCTTCATGTCATCAATCAACACACCAGTACGCTCTATGCGTGACAGCACGGGCACAAGTGGCATTTCGATTTCTTCGTATACGGTTTTTAGCTTTTCATCTTGTTCGATGTTAGCAAACAAACGGTTATGCAGACGAAGTGTCACGTCTGCATCTTCTGCAGCATATGGTGAAGCTTCATCCAGATCGATTTGGTTGAAGGTCAGTTGGTTTTTACCTTTACCTGCGATTTGCTCGAATGAGATGCAGCTGTGCTGTAGGAAGCGCAGTGCCAAGCTGTCCATATCGTGCTTGCCGCCTACACTGTTGTAGACGTAAGACGCCAACATGGTGTCGTGCTTGATGCCTTTCATCTCAATGCCGTAGCGAGCCAGCACAGACGCATCGTATTTTAGGTTTTGACCGACTTTCGCCTGAGCCTCATCTTCAAGAATCGGCTTCAGCTGTTCCAGTACCCAATCACGATCCAGCTGCTGAGGCGCATCTAGGTAGTCATGAGCCACTGGTACGTAAGCAGCAATGCCTTCGTCAGTTGCAAATGACAAACCAACCAAGTTTGCCACCATGTAATCTAGGCTGTCAGTTTCGGTATCAAACGCAAATAATTCAGACGCTTTTAGCTTGTCTAACCAAGCATTAAATGAAGCTTCATCTAGGATGGTTTCGTACTGGCTACGATCGATTTTTACTGCTGAAGTGTCCATATCTGCTTTAGATGAAGCAGAACCACCACGCGCAGCGCCGGTTGATTCATCCGCTTCAACTACACCTGTGCCGCCTTCTAATAGCTCGTTCAACCAAGACTTAAACGTCAACTGACCGTACAATTTGATCAGCTCATCGGTGCTTGGTTCTGCTTTTAGCAATGATTCTGGCGTCTCTTCCAGTTCCACATCCAGCTTGATGGTCGCAAGCTCGTAAGACAGCATTGCGTTGTCTTTGTTATCGACTAGCTTCTTCGCCATGGTTTTTGAACCACGGAAGCCAAGCGCTGCAATATCATCGAGGTTTTCATACAGCTTTGTCAGACCGCCAATACCTTGTAGCAGAGCAGTTGCGGTTTTATCACCCACGCCCGGAACGCCAGGAATGTTATCGACTTTATCGCCCATCAACGCTAGGTAGTCGATGATCAATTCTGGTGGGATACCAAACTTCTCAACGACACCTTCACGATCCATCACGACGTTGGTCATGGTGTTGATCAACGTAACGTTATCATCCACCAACTGCGCCATATCTTTATCGCCAGTACTGATCAAAACAGGCATACCTTGTTGCGATGCTTGATAAGCCAGAGTACCAATCACATCATCGGCTTCTACACCTGGAATACAGATCAATGGCAGACCCATAGCACGAATAACGTTATGTAGAGGTTCAATCTGGCAACGAAGATCGTCCGGCATTGGTGGGCGATTCGCTTTGTATTCCGGGTACATATCGTCACGGAAGGTTTTACCCTTCGCATCGAACACCACTGCGATACGATCAGAAGCAAACTGACGCATCATGCTGCGTAACATGTTTACGACACCGTAAACTGCGTTAGTTGGAATTTCACCGTTACTCATCGTGCCAGGGTAAGCGTGAAAAGCGCGATATAGATAAGAAGAGCCGTCGATCAGAATCAACGGATTTTCAGGAATACTTGCCATAATTGTCTGTATCCAAATCAGTACTTAATAGATCTGCTTAGAATGCCATGACTGCTAAGCTGAATCTATCTTGTTCGCTCGATCGAGGTCGCGGAAGTTTTCCGATATTATTCACGAAATTTGCACTCTCTTGTGGATAACTCTGTTTATAGAAATTATCCACTGGTTATCCAACGGAAATAAAACCAACAAAACATAAGAATAAGTACATGTTTTTATTAAAAATAAATACCAACAGGCGAGAAGATCAACGATCCTAAAATGATCATGTCATGTGGAAAAGTTACCAATAGAGGCGTCAATTAGAAATCTCAGAAAAGAAAAAAGCGACCCAATTGGGTCGCCTAGCAGAAGTGGTGAAGCTATTTCCATTTGTATGGCAGCTTAACCAAGAAGCTATAAATTACACTGGAAGCAATGTGAGCAATGTCGTGTCAAAAAGAATTCGTGCAAGTTCTGGGAAAATTGTTTCATCACCTTCTCAACACTCAGTTAATAAACTGCAGTTAATTAGCAATTCAACGTCCTTGTGAACTTTCCTCATTCCCTAAGACAGGTTTAATAATAATGATTCTCATTTAACAGTCAACAACTAAATGAGAAAAAATCTCATTTATTTTTATAGCGCTTTAATGAAGTGGACTCGAGACTCACGTAAATTCGACTTTTCTTCAAATTTTTCAATGATGTAGTCATTTCTTAGCAATAGACGAAGCATGGCAGGAAATTGGTTGCGCGATTTTACTTTTAACGTCTTATAACCCTGCTCAGCGACCCAGTCTTCTTGTGCTTCCAACAACATCTGCGCCACACCTTCATTGCGCGCTTCTGGGGCCACACCACCAAACCAACTGTAGAAGGTGTAATCATCTAATTCGTAGCCAATTTTAAAACCAAGGATCGTCCCAGCTTTCTCAGCTACTAAAGTTAGGCTCTTTTTCTCTCCAAGGCGCTCCGCCATAGATTCAACCGTTTCACCACGAGCAAACTCAGTAACACGAGCCACCACTTGGATCGCTTCTTCCAGCGTGCCTTCACGAATCAGCATTGTCATTGTCTTACTCTCCAGAAATAAATATACCCAAGTAACTTCAAGCCGTTTGTATTCCGTCTTGAGGGTACTTGGGTATATTCAGACCGACAACAATTGTCGGTCTGGCTTTTCTCATTGAGCGATAATTACTCGTCTGTCGCTTCTTGCGCTTTCACTAAGTGCTCTGCAGTTTGTGCGTTTTCTTCCGCTAGCCATTCTGCTACATCTTTCGCGAAGTAAGTCAGGATGCCATCAGCACCTGCGCGCTTGAAGCAAAGAAGCGATTCCATCACAGTCTCACGCTCTTTCAACCAACCATTCATGATGGCCGCTTTGTGCATCGCGTATTCACCAGAAACTTGGTAAGCGAAGGTTGGAACTTGAAGCTCAGTCTTCACTCGGCGAACCACATCAAGGTAAGGCATGCCTGGCTTAACCATCACCATGTCTGCGCCTTCATTGATGTCGAGAGCCACTTCATGTAACGCTTCATCCGTGTTCGCAGGGTCCATTTGGTAGTTTTTCTTGTTGCCACCTTTTAGGTTCGCTGATGAACCAACTGCATCACGGAATGGGCCGTAGTAGTTTGATGCATACTTCGCAGAGTAAGCCATGATTTGAGTATGGATGTGACCCGCTTCTTCTAGTGCTTCACGGATTTTACCAATACGACCATCCATCATGTCTGATGGTGCAACCACATCTGCACCCGCTTCTGCATGAGACAGCGCTTGTTTTACAAGTACTTCAGTTGTCTCATCATTCATTACATAGCCATCTTCATCGATGATGCCATCTTGGCCATGTGTAGTGAATGGGTCGAGTGCCACATCTGTGATCACGCCGATTTGAGGCACGTGCTCTTTTAATGCACGTACTGCGCGCTGAACCAAACCTTCTGGGTTGTAAGCTTCAGCAGCACATAAACTTTTAGCGTCTTGGTTTACGACAGGGAAAAGCGCGATTGCTGGTACGCCTAAGTTTGCTAGGTATTGTGCTTCTTCTAGCATTAAATCAATCGACAAACGTTCTACACCCGGCATCGATTCAACACTTTCACGACGATCTTTGCCCATCAGGATGAACATTGGGTAAATCAAATCGTTTACTGAAACTTGGTTTTCAGCCATCAGACGACGACTAAAATCGTGCTTACGCATACGGCGCATACGGCGTGCAGGGAATGGACCTTGAATTGATACAGACACCACTTTCTCCTTGTCTGGAAGGTTACGATGATCAAATCATCTGGTGGCAAAATCATATCACTCTTGATGCACCTTGCGAGCAGCAATATGGAAAAACGGCATGAAAAAAACCGAAAATGACCCAGCACTCACACTCAAGTATACTTCTCACTAATTCCATGCACCGATAACCCATAGAGACCAACCATGATCGATACTCACGCTCATATTTACGCTAGCGAATTTGATAACGACCGCGACGAGGTGGTGAAGCGCGCTTTAGAACAAGGCATTGATAAAATTCTGCTGCCGAACATCGATCTTGAATCTATTGAGCCGATGCTAAAAACCGAGGCGGCTTATCCTGAGATTTGTCGTTCTATGATGGGTTTGCATCCATGTTACGTAGATGGCAATGTCGAGCAAACACTAGCAATCATTCGTGGCTGGTTTGAAAAGCACAACTTCATTGCAGTGGGTGAAATCGGTATCGATCTGTACTGGGATAAAACCTTCCGAGCAGAACAAGAGATGGCGTTTGTGACTCAGTTAAACTGGGCAAAAGAGATGAATTTACCTGTCGTTATCCACACACGTGACTCAATTGAAGAAACGCTGACCTTACTTAGTCAAGAACAAGACGGCAGCTTGCGTGGTGTATTCCACTGTTTTGGTGGCAGCGTAGAAGAAGCGCAAGCAATCAATGAGCTAGGCTTCCACTTAGGTCTGGGTGGTGTCTCTACATTTAAAAATGGTGGTATGGATAAGGTTATCCCGCATCTGGACATGAATTGGGTGATTCTAGAGACAGATTGCCCTTACCTTGCGCCAGTACCGCATCGTGGGAAACGTAACGAGCCCGCTTACACTTCTTTGGTGGCTGCGCGAGTAGCGGAATTACGCGGAGAGAACGTTGAAGCAATTGATGCTATTACAACCAAAAACGCTGAGGCATTGTTTAACCTAAGCTAATACCCGCACTTATATAAGTTACAATCAAACAACTTCTTATATTTCATGGCATTATATTTGAAAGTATAAATAATGTGCTATTGAGATGTAACACTTGTCCTTCCTAAAATATTGCCCACACATTCAACACAGTGGGCAACCTATGAATACTTGCCAGCATGGTATTTACCTAAAACGTCAAAAGCGCACGCTACTGCAAAGACTGGTAGGCATTAAAGAGATCTACATTTGCACTAAATGCGGACATATCATTAAAGTGAAACCATAATGAGATGGCAGTTCAAATTTGCAACTCAAGTTACTGACAAACAAAACATTTACACAAAATTTTTATAAACATCGCATACGTTAAGATGAACGTTTAACAAGTTTTTCAATCTCAAAAACAAGACAAAATCTCTGCCTATACTTGTTGACGCATACTCATAAAAATGAATATGGAAGTCATAAAATGTGTGAACACGGAATCTATTTACAGCGTCGGCAACGAACTTTTTTTGAAAAAATCTTAGGCATTAAGGAAGTGTATGTCTGCTCTAAATGCGGCCACGTCCTTAAGCTGAGATAATTGGCTCAGTCCAATCCAACCGCAATAAGGCGACTCTTTATGGGTCGCCTTTCCCCTCATCGTTAACTCGACAAGTCACAAGTCGTTACACAGTTGAAATTGCTTCACTTTCCCTCGATTTAATCCTCCCTCCGCAATTTCAACATTCTCTTCCTACACTTAATCAGAATTTTATTCCTCTCAATTTTGCCGTATTAATTTGACCTATAAGCTGTTGAATTTCATATCGAGAGAGCATTTAACATAGAGAGCAGCATTACTTAAGGTCATACCAAATAAACAACAAAAGTAGGGACACTTGTGTGTAACCATGGAATTTACTTGCAACGCCGGCAGCGTCATTGGTGGGAGAAACTACTGGGAATTAAAGAAGTGTATGTCTGTTCTCGATGCGGGCACATCAGACGAATCAGGTGATGATTGAAGTTAAACAAAAAAGCGGCTGTACGCCGCTTTTTCAATATTGAAGTTTGGAATTACTCTTCCACTTCTTCTTGTTCGTCGTCTTTACGTGTGTAGAAACGCGCGAAGAACAAACCCACCTCAAATAGCAAACACATAGGAATTGCCAGTAGGGTCTGCGAGATCATGTCTGGCGGCGTCAATAGCATACCGACAATAAACGCACACACGATGATGTATGGACGCTTCTCTTTCAGATCTTGTGGTGTGGTTGCGCCAGTCCAACATAGCAAGATAATCGCTACAGGCACTTCAAACGCGATACCAAACGCCATAAACAGCGCCAGTACAAAGTCGAGGTAACTCGAGATGTCGGTTGCGAACTCCACCCCACCAAGAGAGATGGCGGTAAAGAAGCCAAACACCAGTGGGAATACCACGAAGTAAGCAAACGCCACACCGCAGTAGAACAACAGTGAGCTAGAAAACAGCAATGGCATGATCAATCGACGTTCATGCTTGTATAAGCCCGGTGCAACAAATGCCCACACTTGGTACAAGATAAACGGCACCGCAATAAACACCGAAGCAATCAAGGTTAGCTTCAAAGGCGTGAAAAACGGTGAAGCCACATCGGTTGCAATCATCGTGGCACCTTCAGGTAGACGCTCTACCAAAGGAGCTGAGACAAACTCATAGATGTGGTTAGAGAAGTAAATTAGTCCAACAAACACCACCAATACTGCAGCAATGGCTTTAAGCAGTCGGTTGCGAAGTTCTAATAAATGACTAATTAAAGGTTGTGTCTGCTCGACGGTAGACATGGCAAACCTCTTTTTTAAAACCTGATCAAAAAGGAGCTACCAATCACTAGTAGCTCCTCCTAATGAGACTATTCGGCTTTCTTATCTGCCGCTGTAACCTTAATCTCTTCCGCTTTCTCAACGGTTTCAGTCGCAGGTGCCTCTTGTTTAGGCTCCGCTTCTGATTTGGTTGGCTCCGCGTAAGGGCGGTTTACAGATTGCGCCGCTTTCTTCAATTCTTCGACCGAAGATTTTAGCTCAGGAGACAGATCATCCATCCCCATTTGCTCAGCTTTGCGCAAGTTTTCTTGCAGTTCTTGAACTTTCAGCTCGTGTGACAACTCGTCTTTGACGCTGTTTGCCATACTCTTCGCTGCACCGACAAAACGAGAGACACTGCGGATGGCATGTGGCAAACGCTCGGGACCAAGAACAACCAGACCAACAACAGATATTAATACCAGTTCCCAAAAACCGATATCAAACACGTTTTACGCCTGCTCTTTGTCTTTTTTCGATTCAGGAGCTGCTTCTTTCTTTTGCTGCTCTTCTAGACTTTTTGGCTCGAAGTCTGCGTCTTTGTCGTCTTTCTTCGCAGGCTCATCTTCGCTCATTGCTTTTTTGAAGCCCTTAACGGCACCACCCAGATCGCCACCGATACCGCGTAGTTTCTTAGTTCCGAATAGCAATACAACAATTACAGCAATGATTAGAAGTTGCCAAACACTGATACCACCCATTCTTTTTACCTCGGGTCTTTAAACAAAATTATTTCAAGAGTTTAACGTCTATCGACGATAAGCTCGCCAACTAAGCAGCCAAAATGTGACCCCTGCGATACCGCTAGCGATCGATAGCTGCTCATAAGCGTTATCCACCAATATTGCCGAGCATACGACTAAAGTGGCTCCAACGCCAAATAAAAACTTTCCTGTCGCCTGCTGACGCTTGCTGTGACGGTAACCTTGATAAAGCTGATCCATGCGTTGATTCATGGCTTTACCTTGTCTCAGGCTATCGTAAAGCAGCTCCGGCAGTTCCGGTAACTTTTCTGCCCAAAACGGCGCGCGGTCTTTAATGGCATTCACTAAAGCTTGCGGACCAACTTGGTTCATCATCCATTCTTCAAGGAAAGGCTTCGCGGTCTCCCACAAATCAAGTTGCGGGTATAACTGGCGGCCCAGACCTTCGACGTACAACAGCGTTTTTTGTAGCAATACAAGCTGCGGCTGCACTTCCATATTGAATCGACGCGCTGTGTTGAACAGGTTCAACAATACGTGACCGAAAGAGATCTCACAAAGTGGCTTGGCAAAGATTGGCTCACACACAATGCGAATCGCAAATTCAAATTCATCGACATTGGTATCAGCAGGTACCCAGCCCGAATCAACGTGCAATTCCGCTACGCGGCGGTAGTCACGATTGAAGAAAGCGAGGAAGTTTTCCGCCAGATAGCGTTTGTCTTCACTATTAAGTGTACCAACGATCCCGCAATCCAGCCCAATCCACATCGGATTCTCTGGATGCTCCGGTTTAACGAACACGTTGCCCGGGTGCATGTCGGCATGGAAAAAGCTGTCTCGGAACACCTGAGTGAAGAACACACTCACACCGCGTTCCGCGAGCAATTTCATATTGGTGCCATTCGCTTCCAAGCCTTTAATATCAGAGACTTGGATGCCATATATTCGCTCAGAAACCATGACAGTTTCATTACTAAAGTCAGGAAAAACTTCTGGTACATAAAGCTCTTCACTGCCTTCGAAGTTACGACGCAGTTGAATCGCGTTCGCCGCTTCACGACGCAAATCGAGTTCATCAAGTAAGGTTTTTTCGTACTCACGAACCACTTCAACTGGTTTCAAACGACGTGCTTCAGGCATCGCTCCGGCGACTATACGCGCCATTCGGTGCATCAGTTTTAGATCTGAATCAATGACCGGACGAATATCTGGACGGATGACCTTTAATACCACTTCTTGGTTAGTGTCTTTTAATCGCGCGGTATGCACCTGAGCAATCGACGCAGACGCTAACGGTTTGATATCAAATTCAGTAAACCAGTTTTCTAATGGACCGCCCAGAGCGAGTTCCATTTGTTCTTTCGCTAACTGCCCATCAAATGGCGCAACTTGGTCTTGCAAAAGCGCAAGAGGATCAGCGATATGCGGAGGGAAAAGGTCACGGCGAGTCGACATCATCTGACCGAACTTAATCCAAACCGGACCAAGTTCTTGCAGAGCGAGACGAAGGCGCTCACCCAGCGGTTTCTCTGGGTGCTTGTTCTTAATCCAGAATAGGCTTTTGCGCATCAAAAGCGGCGCTTTGGTCAGTTGATGATCAGGCAGCAACTCATCCAAGCCGTATTCCAGCTGAACTTTAATGATTTGGTATAAGCGTTTTATTTCTGCTGGCGTCATGAGTTCTCCAGCGCAGGCTTATCCGAATCGAATTTGTTTAGTAATGCGTTTAGGCGCGCTTCAACGCGAGAGGCTTGGCTGCGTACGTCGTCCACTTGGTCACAGAAGTGGGCAATTTCTAGCGGTGCTGGCGCCAGCTTCCACTCTTCTGTTACTACTTGAGCAAGATGACGCTGGTGTTTTTCTGCTTGAGAAGCAAAGAAACCGCCGACGTTTTTGGTGCCTTGCATAAAAGTATGTGCCACGACATCACCCGTCACGCGAGACAGCCACTCTTCGATATCGGGTTTGCAATCCACCATCAATTGAGAGAATTTCTGTGCCAATTGGATGTCACCTTCAAGTTCAAGTTTGTCTTGTTTGATAAGGCGAGTGATGTTGGCTTGATCGCGCAACTCAGGCAGTACGCTTAGATTCAGTGACAGATAACAATCTGGTTGACCTTCGTAGTTGCCCAAAACATCAATTTGCTGGCTGAAGATGAACGTCAGCGTCTTATTGATTTCTTTCAGATGAATTTGAATCACCTGACCTTTAAGACGTGACAAACGACGACCCAATTCAGGATCGTCTTTAATCAGCGTATTTAATGTCGTTTCAATAACGGCAGTGATAAGAGGTTCAAATGGCATACCGCTTATCCTTAGAATTTGTAGCCGCGGTGCAGCGCCACAATACCACCCGTTAGGTTGTAGTATTTGGTGTTTTCGAAGCCCGCTTCTTTCATCATGCCTTCCAGCGTGTCTTGGTCTGGGTGCATGCGGATAGATTCTGCTAGGTAACGGTAGCTGTCTGCGTCATTTGCCACTAGCTCACCCATCTTCGGCAATAGGTGGAAAGAGTACGCGTCGTACACTTTGGATAGTGGGTCTAGGACTGGTTTAGAGAACTCAAGCACCAACAGACGACCACCTGGCTTCAATACGCGGAACATAGAGCGCAGCGCTTTGTCTTTATCGGTGACGTTACGTAGACAGAAGCTAATCGTGATCACGTCGAAGTAATCATCTGGGAATGGCAGTTCTTCTGCGTTCGCTTGAACGTAATGCACGTTACCTACAATGCCGTTGTCGCGCAGTTTGTCACGACCTACATTCAGCATTGAGTTGTTGATGTCCGCTAGGATCACGTGACCTTGGTCGCCAACAATGCGCGAGAATTTCGCCGTCAGGTCACCAGTACCACCACCTAGGTCAAGAACACGTTGACCTGGACGAGCGCCACTGCAATCAATAGTGAATCGCTTCCAAAGGCGGTGAACGCCGCCGGACATCAAGTCATTCATGATGTCGTATTTCGCTGCCACTGAGTGAAAAACTTCGGCAACTTTGGTCACTTTTTCGTCTTTTGCCACTGTGGTAAAACCAAAGTGGGTAGTGTCGTTATCTAACGCTGTATTTGATTGCACACTTGTGTCCGTCATTCTGATTCCTCTTGGGCAGCACTTTCTCACTTCGGGGCGGTTGCTGACAAATATATTCGCCCACTGTACTGCGGGCGATTAGTTTACTTTATCCTCAGCCGGATGTCTTTCTACTAAAGAAGCATTTTCCGAAAATGACTCCGTCTGCGCCAACTGAGCAAGGTCAGGAGAAATAGGACGTTTTACCTCAACGCCGAGTTGCTTAAAGCTCTCCGCCTGACGGATCACGTTGCCACGCCCTGTCGCCAACTTATTCATCGCCCCTTGGTACGTTTGGTTGGCTTTGTCTAATGCGCCGCCAAGCCCTTCCATATCGTCTACAAACAAGCGCAGTTTGTCATACAGCTTCGCAGCACGTTCAGCGATCAATTGGGCGTTTTCGTTTTGGCGTTCGTTACGCCACAAGTTATCTATCGTACGTAGCGCCACCAGCAAAGTGGTCGGGCTGACCAAAATAATGTTTTGTTCCATTGCATCTTTAACCAAGCTTGGGTCAGCTTGAATCGCAACTTGGAATGCCGGCTCTACCGGAATAAACATCAACACATAATCTAAGCTCTGTATGCCTTTTAACTGGTGGTAATCCTTAAGACTCAAGCCTTTGATGTGCGCGCGCAGCGCGGCTAGGTGATCGCTCAGCGCCTGCTCTCGTTGAATGTCGTTCTCTGCGTTGAAGTAGCGCTCGTACGCCACTAACGCCATTTTCGAATCGACCACCACTTGTTTGTTTTGCGGTAAGTGAACAATCACATCCGGTTGATAGCGTTTGCCGGCTTCGTTTTGCAAGCTCACCTGAGTTTGATACTCGTGCCCTTCACGCAAACCAGACTCTGCCAAGACACGAGCCAGAACCACTTCACCCCAGTTGCCTTGCTGTTTGTTGTCACCTTTCAGCGCTTGAGTCAGATTGACCGCTTCTCGGGTCATGTGTTCATTCAAACGTTGCAGGTTCTTCAACTCATGCACCAAGGTGTGACGCTCTTTGGCTTCTTGGCTGAAGCTGTCGTTAACTTGTTTTTTGAACCCTTCTAACTGCTCTTTCAGTGGAGACAGCAAACCTTCCAAACTCTGGCGGTTTTGCATGTCGACTTTGGCGGTTTTCTCTTCAAACAACTGATTCGCTAAGTGCTCAAATTGCTGCTTCAAACGCGTTTCTGCTTGCTCAAGAATTTGCAGTTTTTCCGCATTGGCTTGGTTGATTTGCTCGTGGCGCGCTTGCTGTTCACGAAGCTGAGTTTCAAGGCGCGATTTGTGTTCACGCATCTGACCTAGCTCATCAAAATACTGCTGACGCTCTTGCTTCACGGCTTCGAAATAGCGCAGTTTTTCCATCGCCGCCATCAATTTACCATGAGTTTGGCGCACCTCGAATGCCGCTTTATCGCGTTCATCATCGAGCTCATCCAATTCCTGCTGCGCATCGGAGAGGTTTTGCTTCACTTGCTCAAGTTGTTGTTGATGAAGCTGTTTTTCAGAAGAGAGTTGTTGTTCGAGCAACTGAGTTTGCGTGGCAAAGCGTTGTTTGACCCACCAACCCACTGCAACACCGCTGATGGTTGCGGTAAAAAGAGAAGACAAAATGAGAGATTGATGCTCAAGAATCCATTGCATAATAGCGAGTTAGCCTGTGTTTTTTATCTCTAATAATGGTATTTACATACTGGATAAATGTCCAGTTTGTTGGATGAAAAATCCTCGCATACACTAGGCACTCCGTACAACATTCTCACACTAGCTCAAACCAACAGCAATGAGCGGTACATCATCACACAGAGGCATCATGAACGAGCGTCGCGCCCTAGGATTTGGGCTATCAGCGGTATTACTTTGGTCAACAGTAGCGACCGCATTTAAATTGACTTTGGCGGAATTCACACCGATTCAGATGCTGACCATGGCGAGTATTGTCTCGGCCATCGCACTCATCATGGTATGTGGTGTACAGGGGAAGTTGAATCAGCTCAGCTCGACATTCCTTTCCAACCCTTGGTACTACTTACTACTTGGGCTGATTAACCCGCTAGCGTACTACCTTATTCTGTTTAAAGCCTACGACTTACTGCCAGCCTCTCAAGCGCAGGCAATCAACTACAGCTGGGCGATCACACTCACCTTAATGGCAGCGGTTTTCTTAGGTCAGAAGATCCGCAGCAAAGACTGGATTGCTTGTGGTTTTAGTTATTTGGGCGTTATCGTGATTGCCACCAAAGGCAATGTGTTGGGAATGGAGTTCGAAAGCCCACTTGGTGTCGGGCTAGCGCTGCTTTCTACATTGCTGTGGGCAAGTTACTGGATTCTCAACACCAAAAACAAAGCCGACCCTGTAGTAGGTGTACTATTGGGCTTTCTGGTGGCGATTCCCTTTGCGATTGGCTTAAGTATTTACGAAGGCGCAAATTGGAGCCAGATCACCGCGAAAGGTTGGGCGGCAGTGACCTATGTTGGTCTGTTTGAGATGGGCGTAACCTTCGTGTTATGGCTATCTGCACTAAAGTTAACCGAGAACACAGCGCGCATCAGCAATCTGATTTTTGCTTCACCGTTCATCTCACTCATACTGCTTTCTACTATCATTGGCGAAGAGATTCATCCATCCACTTTGATTGGCTTGGTGCTGATCATCAGCGGTTTGGTCATTCAACAAGTGAAGTTTGGCAAGCAGCAAAAACAGGCAAACAACGCTCAGTAACATCGCCCGAAACCATTGCAAAAATGAGACGCGATTTATAAAAAAGAGAGCTAGCTAACAGTTTACCCGATTAATGAAGTGTTCCTTGCTTGGATTTGTCTGGGCTTTGGATACGATATAGCCAAAGCCCGATATTTACGTCTAGTCAGATGTTCAACATTCAAATCCAAGGGCGTTTCAGGATGCTTTATTAATTATGTTTCGCTTCGCTATCTCCCCTGCATTGATGACTGACTGGAAACAGGCTCTGCAACAATGCTGTGATGCCACACAGGCGCACGGTCAGCTTTATACGTTCAGCTACACTCGCCAATGGCGTTTGAGTGAGGTCGTCACATCGCCGCAGCATCATCGTGAAGTAGTCGCGATTCTCGATCCTGCCACTGAGTGCTTTACCTATCCTCAACTCGTTGTTGAACAAACGCCCTTTCAAAGCCAAACCTTGAGTTACTGCCCGGTATGGCTGCCGAGCGGAGAACTGTTTGCTGCGCTCGCCTTAGTTCATCCAACTGAGCAAAATACTGTTATTTCTGGGTGGTTAAGCGCATTAGCGGGACGCGTCGGCTTTGATGTTGCTCAGACTTATCATAAAGAGCAGAAGCGCCACGATGTTCAATTGCCAGAGTTACTGCCATCACTGCAAGAGTTCATCGACTGCTTAGAAGACCACACTTGGATAAAAAGTACCGATGGTCGTTATGCGATGACCAACCGCAGCGTTGAAGACTCTTGGCAAATGACGGGCAGTGACATTGTTGGCAAGAATGACTTCGAGTTGTTTAGCAGTCGTCGAGCGAAGAAGTTCATTGATACCGACCAGTTGGTGATCGCGACTGGTAGCCAAAATACCGTCGAAGAATGCACTCTCATTGATGACAACAACAACCCAACCTGGTTGGAAACCATCAAATCCCCAATCCGCAGCCAAACCGGTGAGCTCGTCGGCATTTTAGGCATGACACGTAACGTCACTCGTCGAAAGATGGTGGAAACTCAGTTGTCATTGGCATCGAAAATCTTCGATAACTCCCACGAAGGGATGGTGATCACCGACCGTAAAGCCAATATTCTCGATGTGAACAGCGCCTTCACCCATATCACTGGCTACACAGCCGAAGAAGTGATCGGTAAGAACCCCAACATCCTGCGTTCTGGGCACCATGACAGCAAGTTTTACCAACAGTTGTGGCGTCAGTTAGAAAACAAAGGTCAGTGGAAAGGCGAATTCATCAACCGTAAAAAAGATGGCAGCATTTACCCGCAGCTCGCCACCATCAGTGCGGTGATGGACGATAAAAACCATCTGATTAACTACATCTGTGTGTTCGAGGACATCTCTGTACGTAAAGCTCATGAAGAAAAACTGCAACGCATGGCCTTTTACGATCCATTGACCAACCTGCCTAACCGTACCCATTTGATCAGCTTGCTCGAACAGCACATCGAGAGTGGTCAGCAACATCAACACGCGTTTGCGACCCTGTTCCTCGATATCGACCACTTCAAGCACATCAACGACAGTATGGGGCACTTCTGTGGCGACCAGCTCCTGACTAAGCTCGCTGAACGTCTGCAAGATGTGTTGCACTTACGCGCTCATGTAGCACGTATTGGTGGCGATGAGTTTGTGATTATATTGCCGAATATCGAGTCGGATTCGCAGCTGATCGACACCATTGAGGACATACTCTGCCTGTTCAACCGTCCTTTTGAAGTCAGTAAGAACGAATCTTTACGTATCTCCACCAGCGTAGGCGTGGCACGTTATCCTCAAGACGGACAAGACAGCGAAACCTTGCTCAAGAATGCCGATACCGCCATGTACTTGGCGAAGAAAAACGGTCGTAACGGCTACGCATTCTACTCACCAGATTTGACCGATAAATCCGTATCTCATGTGCGTATGCAGTCTGCTCTGCATGAAGCGATTGAGAAAAACCAACTTCATTTAGCATACCAACCGCAATACAACTTAAGTGCCAACGAACTGGTTGGCGTAGAAGCCTTACTGCGTTGGCAGCATCCCGATCTTGGGATGATTTCTCCAGCGGACTTTATCCCGATTGCAGAGAAAACCGGCTTGATTCAAAGCATTGGTAAATGGGTCTTGGAGCAAGCTTGTTTGCAAGGTCGCACATGGCTGGATAACGGCATTGAATTTGGCAAGCTCGCGGTGAACGTATCCGCTCTTCAGCTACAACAATCAGACTTCATCAGCAAACTTGGTGTAATTCTCAAAGAGACCGAGTTCCCGGCGCACCGTCTAGAGCTGGAAATCACTGAAAGTTTCTTGCTGATTGACCCACAACAGGCCATCGCATCGCTGAATTTACTGCGCGAGATGGGCATTGAGATCTCTCTTGATGACTTTGGTACCGGTTACTCGTCATTGTCTTACCTCAAAGGTTTGCCAATCAACAAATTGAAGATCGACCGCTCTTTCGTAAGCGATGTTCCAAGCAATACCGACAGCAATGCGATCGTGAATGCCATCATCGCGATGGGACAAACCCTGTCATTGAAAGTGGTCGCCGAAGGCATCGAAACCGACGAGCAAGCTCAATACCTATTCGAGCGCGGCTGTATCTACGGACAAGGCTTCCGCTTTAGCGCCCCAGTTCGCGCCGAGAAGTTGTTTCGTTAGAGATCGCTCTCAAAAGTAATCTGCTCGGATAAAACATCAGCATGTTTTATCTGGGCTTTCTCGAAACTTCTTCTGATTAATTCGACATCCAAGCCCAAACTGCACAGGCTTGTTGAGATGCGAAGGGGAAGAAGCAAAAAATGAAGAACTCAATATTAATCGTGCTTAGTGTCATGGTCTTTACCACTGCGCACGCCCAATCACCCCCGCCCTCATTGCTCGCAACCTATGCTAACTATTTGGCAAACGCATCAGAGGAAAATATCTTAGAGACTTATTTGCAGTATTTCTCGAAGGAGGCACTCACAGGTGTCGAAGTAAGCTCTCCAACAATAAAAGAACAGTTACTTTTCAAACAGTTGATGAGGTCGACAAGTAGTGTCTATGAGGCGTATTTCAACAACTATGGCTGCCTTAGTGTAAATGGCAAAGACTCAAACGATGAGCCCATCACGTTCAATATTGAATATGAGATAGACAATAGCCAAGCGTTGATATCGCACATTGATGTGCAGCTGCATAGCTCAGAAAAAGAGTTCCCGGCCAAAGCAACATGCCCACGAGACTATATGGTGTTTTGAAGTGAAGGATAGGCTGAGCTTAGATAATGCTCAGCCTACAGAAAATTTTGTTTACACCCACTGCCCAGCGACAAAGCCGCTCGACCAACACCATTGGAAGTTATAGCCACCTAACCAGCCGGTTACGTCCATCACTTCACCGATAAAGTACAAACCTTTGATGTTCTTACATTCCATGGTTTTTGAAGACAGGTGATCGGTATCTACGCCGCCTAAGGTCACTTCTGCGGTGCGATAGCCTTCTGTGCCATTTGGTGCAACCGCCCAGTTTTCTAGACGCTCAACGATGGTTGCCATCTCTTTCTGGTTGAACTGCTTAAGAGGTTTGTCTGCCAATTCTTTACGTTCAATCAGCACTTCAACCAAACGCTTTGGTAGCACTTTTGCAAGCGTGTTCTTTAGAGATTGGTTCGGGTGCTTCTCGCGGCTGCGTTCTAGCAGTTCGGCGATGTCGTCGTTTGGTACGAGGTTAATCGTCACCTTTTGACCCGCTCGCCAGAATGAAGAGATCTGTAACACCGATGGACCAGACAAGCCGCGGTGAGTAAACAGCAGCGCTTCTCTGAACATGGTGCCGTCTTGCGCGGTGATTTCTGCCGGGATCGCAATGCCCGATAGTTCAGCGAAATCTTCTTTGTCTTCTTTATGCAGCGTAAATGGCACCAGACCTGCCGTAGTCGTAATCACCGGAAGCTCAAACTGCTCAGCAATCTTGTAGCCAAATGGCGTCGCGCCCAATTTAGGCATCGACAGACCGCCGGTAGCCACCACCAAAGATTCACATTCGATGTTTTCAGTACCCGCATGCAGACGGAAGCCCGCATCGGTTTTCTCGATCGAATGTACATCGCATTGGTAGCGTTGTTGGATATTTGGCATGTCGCATTCTGCTAGTAGCATCTTAACGATGTCTTTTGCGGTAAATGCATCAACACAGAACAGCTGTCCGTGATCGCGCTCTTCAAACTCGATGCCATGCTTGCTGACCATCGAGATAAAGTCCCAGTTGGTGTACTGAGACAATGCCGATTTCACGAAATGTGGGTTTTGGCATAAGTAGTTGCTCGCTGAGACGTCGTAGTTAGTGAAGTTACAACGACCACCACCTGAGATAAGGATTTTACGTCCTGGCTTTTTCGCATGATCCAGCACGAGCACACTGCGTCCGCGTTTGCCTGCTTCTGCTGCACACATCAAACCCGCCGCACCTGCGCCGATTACAACAACATCAAATTTCTTACTCATGGGTAACGCTCAATTACTTATTTAGATTGGTATATCCAAAAATAAAAAAGGATGTGCGTGATGCACATCCTTGCTTTCTGCGGGCGCTATTCTATCGACAAAAGTCGAGAGGGAAAAGCGCTTAAATTCCAAGCATTGCTTACTGGCCTATAAAATGAAGGCTGCCAGTAGGGTTACACCAAGTAAAGCGGTCGATAAAATGAATAACCCACGCACCCTTTCACACTTGCCAGTAAAGAGCTCATCGTGGTGATGGTGGTATTCTTTACTCTTAATGTAATGGTACAACCGCACCTGTTTGGTGACGTTACCATGGGTGGTGAAGAATCCATTGCCATCCACTTGCTGATAAAGCAAAGGATGCGCTTCACGCATGATGTGTATAAGAGAACGAAGAGCGGTGAGATAACGGACCATATTGACTCCCGTTACTACCATTAGCGCAAATAAGATTGTGTCTCCACTGATCATCTTTTCCTCCCTACATCTTCAATGATGCTCAAGAGATAAAGACGATCAATGCTTCGTCCTTAACCCGCTACTTAGCGCGTTGAGAACGCGTTATGCAGCTGGAGCATCCATAATTGAAGATGAACCTTCTTTCGCCATTTGTGCTAGATCTTTATCGATGAAGAACAATGCCTTACCATCTTCACCAACCAATTCGATCTTATCTAAAATCCCTTTAAACAACTTCTCTTCTTCGTGCTGTTCAGCCACGTACCACTGTAGGAAGTTAAACGTAGAGTAGTCTTGGCTTGTAAATGCACCATGTGCCAATTTATTGATTTTTTCCGTGATCATTTGCTCATGTTCGTAGGTTTCACGGAAAACATCGCCTAGGCTAGCAAAGTCATGCTTTGGTGCTTCAATTGCACCTAGGATTGGCATTGAGCCAGTTTCGCTCACGTAAGTGAAAAGACGTTGCATGTGCTCCATTTCTTCTACGGCGTGAGCGCGTAAAAATTCAGCCGCACCTTCAAAACCTTTGTCTTCACACCAAGCACTCATTTGTAAGTATAGATTGGATGAGAAAAATTCTAGGTTAATTTGCTCATTCAATTGTTCAACCATAGTTTGAGACAGCATGTTAACTCCTATTTATGTGCATGCAATATACCCAAGTAACCTCAAGATGGGTGGGTTCAGCGAGAATAGCTTGGTTTGCAGACGAGGCGACGGTTTGAAGATCTAGTGGTTCTAAATCAATAATCGTCAACAATGTTTGCAAGCCAAGATAACTCGCCCTTTGGGAGCTTGTCACTGAACCGATCTCTTCGTCAAACATTTTGGTAAGAGCGAACTATTACGCTGCAATGTTTTCCTTGCGCTCGAATCAGTGACAAAGCTCTGAATCCCACGTCTTGAAGTCACTTGGGTATAACGCCACTATAACATGATTACTGAGGCAAGACTTTGTACCTACGATATTGATATGAGATCACTTCAGCAAAATTTTCTGACACTTAGTGCTAATCTGACACTATGACCTTATCAAGGAGATAGCAATATGAGTTACAAACACATACTTGTGGCAGTCGACCTCTCAGACGACAGTAAAGTGTTGATTAAGAAAGCCGTATCGCTGGCTAAACCTCTGGATGCGAAAGTCTCTTTCATTCATATCGATGTGAATTACGCCGAGCTTTACACCGGGCTTATCGACATCAACATGGCGGAGGCGCAGCACCAAGCGATGGAAGCGTCTCGTACACAATTAGCGAATTTTGAAGAATACGCAGAGTACCCAATCACGCATACGTTAGTCGGTAGCGGTGATTTGAGTAACGAGCTTTGCGATACCATTCAGGACTACAACATTGATTTGGTGGTTTGTGGTCATCACCAAGATTTCTGGAGCAAGATTCTTTCTTCGACGCGTCAGCTTATTAACTGCTCACCTGTCGACATGCTGGTCGTACCGCTAAAAGACTGATTTGCGTTGGCTCGACCTTAAAACTTGGTTAGACTGCGGGCACATTTGTTGTTGATAAAGATTCTCATCCATGGCTTATCTATCCGCAGTTACCCTACTTTGGGCATTCTCATTTAGCCTGATCGGCGTTTATCTTGCCGGTCAGGTAGATTCTTGGTTTTCCGTTTTCATGCGCGTTGCGCTGGCAAGCTTGGTCTTCATTCCTTTCTTAAAATTCCGTGGCGTAAGCAAATCGCTGATCGCGAAATTGATGATCGTGGGTGGCTTCCAACTCGGCTTAATGTATTGCTTCTACTACCAGTCTTTCCTACTCCTTTCTGTACCAGAAGTACTGCTGTTCACCGTATTTACCCCTATTTACGTCACCTTGATTTATGACTTCTTGAAAGGTCGATTTTCGCCTTGGTATTTGGTTACAGCGGCAATTGCGGTGCTGGGCGCGGCGTGGATTAAGTTTGCGGGCATCAATGAAAACTTCTTGATGGGCTTTTTGGTCGTACAAGGGGCGAACCTGTGTTTTGCCATCGGTCAGGTCGGCTACAAGTACATTATGGAAACCGAATCGGTTGAGCTGCCACAGCACACCGTATTTGGTTACTTCTACTTAGGTGCACTGTGTGTGGCGACCGTTGCTTTTGCTCTGATGGGGAACCTAGACAAGATGCCAACCACAGCAACGCAATGGGGCATTCTGACTTACCTTGGTTTGATCGCATCGGGTTTTGGTTATTTCGCGTGGAACAAGGGCGCAACCATGGTGAATGCTGGAGCACTTGCGGTAATGAACAACGCACTCGTCCCTGCTGGTTTGATTGTGAATATCTTAATTTGGAACCGCGATGTTGATGTGATGCGACTTGCTATTGGCGGTGCAATCATCATGCTGTCGCTGTGGATTAACGAGACTTGGGTGAAAAAACGCGTAGAGATGAGTTACGCCAACAAGTAGCCAAACTCAGCCCCTAAAAACAAAAACGCTCTCCAACTGGAGAGCGTTTTTGTTGATTTGATTAATGCACTTTGGCTTGCGAGCTTGTGTTCATCAACGCATTAGGTGGCGTTGGTAGCTGCACCTCTAGCTTGGCATTACGAGCTTCAAGCTTGCGTTGGCGTTTGAGTAATTTTTGCTGCTTTTTGGCTAATTTAAGCAACTTTTTCTGCTGTTTGTAGTGTTTCTTAACCGCTTTTTTCGCCTTCTTCAGCGCTTTCTTATCTGATAAATCAAACATTGCTGGCGCCTCTAGCTTAGTGGTTGAAGTGACGGCTGCGACTTTCGCTGCTAGTTTTTTCTCTTTCACCCGTTCCACTACACGCTTCACGATCGCGGCTTTCTCTGCGCTTTGTTCTGGCGCCATGATAATTGGCGAATCTTGAGTCAAGGACGAGGTTGGCAGTGCTTCCGCCAGCAAACCACAAGCCTGTTGCTCGGACAGCGGCTTGTCTTGGCATTTTTGAGGAGGAATCGCAGCAGGCTTACACAAGGTATCTTTCGAGGCAGAAGAACGGGCACAAGAACGACAGACAAACTTAGGCGCCACCACTAGACGGTGAATATCACCCAGACTTTCAGCAATCTGTTTGCGGCTCATCTTACATAATCGTTTCGCCATGCTACTACTCCAGCTTCCCAATTCTCGACGGTCTTACTCTACGACATCACACAAGTGTAATAATAATAATTCTTAGTTAGATATACAGTCAGTATGCCGAATTAGCAAGAGAAAAGTATCAATAAGCGGAGTAAACGCTAGATACAAACACAGCGCCAAATCAGGCGCTGTGAGGAGAAGCTTTTGTCGTCAGGCGTTTAGGTGAGTTACGCCATTGATGCCTTCACATACACATCGAAACGGTTCTTTTTGGTTTCGATTGCCATGCTTGGCTTTTGCTCATCAAGCCAGTCTGCGTAATCTGGGCGCTTGACCACTACACGCTTACTCGCCAATGCCATTGCTGGAGCCAGCAAACCATCTGCATCAAGATCTGCACCAACCAAAGATTGGAAGACACGCATCTCTTTCTTCACTAATGCCGATTTCTTTTTGTTTTCAGGGTGCGGGTACATTGGATCGAGGTAAACCACATCGGGCTGGATAAAGTCTTTATCTTGCGCCAATTGCTCCAGTGCATCATGGCTAGAAGCGTGAATCAAAGACATGCGCTCTGATACCCAAGTCCCGATTTCTGGATCGTGTTTCGCACGTGCCAAGCCGTCATCCAACAATGCAGCGACCACCGGATGACGCTCTACCATTTGCACTTTACAGCCTAGCGACGCCAATACGAACGCATCCCGCCCTAAACCCGCGGTGCCATCCAGTACGGTTGGGGTTGCGCCTTTGTTCAAACCCGCGGCTTTCGCAATCGCCTGACCTTTACCGCCACCGAACTTGCGACGATGCCCGACTGCGCCACCAATCAAATCAACAAAGATCGCACCCAGTTTTGGCTCGTCCACTTTACGTAGCTCTAAGCGCTCAGTCGTAAGGACTAGGGCAAAGTCACTGTCGTCAGTGTGAGAAAGCTGCCAACGCGCAGCGAGTTCATCAAGGTGAGACTGTTGAGATGGGTCTTCACAAATCAATTGCAGTTGCAAAAGGAGGCTCCAGTAAAAATCGGTTTAACTGGCGCTGAGTGTATACCCAACCCACCTCTAATTGCTAGGCTGGGGATAAGTTAGATGACTTTCTACTCTTGGGATCAAGTTGTTGGAGTTCGTTAACTAGCTCAGCCAGAGGCTTAGGATGACCGATGCCATAACCTTGGCCATAGTCGACGCCAAGATCGACCAAACACGCTCTAACTTGGTCATTCTCAACAAACTCTGCCACCGTGACTTTACCCATTTGCTTGGCTAAATCGTTAATTGACCGCACCATCACACGGTCCATCTCGTTTACGTTGATATCTCGCACGAAAAGACCGTCAATTTTCACGATATCGACAGGAAGTTTCTTTAAGTAGCCAAAAGACGACAAACCAGAGCCAAAATCGTCCAATGCAATCAAACATCCCAGCGCTTTAACACGAGTGAAGAAGTCGAGCGCTTGATCGATGTTGCTCATCGCTGCCGTTTCAGTGATTTCTAAACAGATTTTTTCACAAGGAATCGAAGACGACTGCAAACGTGCTAGAAGGAAGTCGATAAACTCTTGGTTACCCATTGATTGACCAGACAAGTTAATCGCACAGCGACCGAGCTGCTCCACGACTTCTGGACGCGCTTCAAACCACTCTAAAGTTTGGCTAATCACTTGTTTATCAATCCAATGAGCAATGTTGTAACGCTCAGCGGCAGGGACAAAGACGCCGGGGGATAAGTAATTGCCTTGAGCATCGCGAATACGCACTAAAATCTCAAAGCACAACGGTGAACCTTCCCCACTCAAATTCAAAATACGCTGAGCAAACAGTTCAAGACGCTTACTCGATAGCGCCTCATGCACCAGATTAACGCTTTGCATCTCCAACTGGCGGTGTCGCAACTCTTCGTTGTCCAAGCTGAACAAGTTATAGCGGTTACGCCCCTGCTCTTTCGCCGCATGGCAAGCCGAGTCCGCCTGAGCATGGACCATTTGTGGCGTTTCTGCCGTATGGTCGATGATGCGAACGCCCACCGAGCAGCTCATAAACAGTTGCGTGTCTTCCCAACGGAAAATCTGCTCACCCAACGTAGAGATGATCTGCTTAGCAATATTAATCGCGCCGTGCTCATCGCAGTCTTTCAATAACACCGCAAATTCATCACCGCCCATGCGCGCCAATACCGCATTGTACGGCAAGACTTCCTCTAACATGCTGGCACAGAACTGGATCGCGGCATCACCCGCATCGTGGCCCACGGTGTCGTTGAGTACTTTGAGTTGATCAAGATCGAGGTACAACATCGCATGCACTCGACGGTGGCTTTCTACTTCTCTCAGCGCCGTTTGCAGCTCTAGCTCGAAGTAGTTGCGATTGTAGGTATCGGTCAGTAAGTCGTAGCGCGCTTGATATTCGAGCTGCTTGGCGAGCTTCTTTGTCTCAGTGATGTCTTCCCCAACGATCAACAATTGGTCGGAATCTCGTAATGGGCGAATGTTTTCACGTACCCATACGCTATGACCATCGGCGTGACGATATTCGATTTCTCGACGCCAAACCCCGTTCATCACCTGCTGTGGCTGCAACAAAACTTGGCGCGGATAGAGTGCTTTTTCATCGCAGTAGAATGAACATAAGTAATGCCCCAGCATATCCAACGGTTGATAGCCTAAAAGCTGCTGTGCAAAGCGATTCACCTCTTGCACGCGGTTATTGCTGTCGAGCGTCACCATCATCACAGGCTGCTGCTCATAGTAATTACGTAGACTTGATTCGCGATGATAGAGCTTGTCTTCAATCGCTTTACGGCTGGTGATATCGCGAGCTTCAAATAGATATTGCTCTTGGTTTGCCACTTGTTGCGAAAACGGTTTGAGAGACACTTCCAGCACCATGGCACCGTGTTCCTTGCTCCAGATTTCAGCCTCAAAAGTGGCCACTTGGCGATGACTAGAGTGAAAATAGCTGGCGAGTAATTGGCGCGCTTCCTCACTCCAGTTTTTGTGATGCCAAAGTGGACGATCGACACGCATTTCCTGACGATTAAATAAAGATTGCAGACGATCGTTACCTGATTTGAGCAAGCCGTGTTGGTCGAGAATGCCCATGTACTGCATACTCTGATCAAAAACCGACTCTAAAATCGCTTGGCTTTCACGGGCGATGCTCTCGCTGCGACGAATTCGCTGTAAATAATAGCTGAGCAGCAAAATAATGATGGTCATCGCCACCAAAACACTGCCAAACAGTTTGATTTCTCGTGCGTACCGCTCGGTAAACTCTGCCGGCTTATTGAAGAATACCGATGAGGCTTCTTGCTCTGCTCCTAAGCCCCAACGCACCACCGATTGATAATCGAGTTTGATATCCGATTCTGCACTCACCACCGCAGGCAAAGGCTGTGCTGGGTTATCGAGGACTTGCGTCAGCAACTTCCCCGCCTCAAAACCTTGGCGGTAACCGCTTTGAATAACGCCACCAACCGCGCCATGACCGAGTCCAACATCATGCACCATAAATACAGGAGCATTGGAGGCTTGGTTGATATCACGCCAATCCTTATCGGTCGCGATATTGCCATGGATATCTCGATAGTAAGTCCAAAACAACACCACGTTATCGATGTTCATTTTCGACACTTTTTGCTTTAACGTTTCAACACTGTCAGGAATGAAGTGGCGAACTTTATCGCG
This sequence comes from Vibrio sp. LB10LO1, assembly GCF_010092875.1. Taxonomy (NCBI): domain Bacteria; kingdom Pseudomonadati; phylum Pseudomonadota; class Gammaproteobacteria; order Vibrionales; family Vibrionaceae; genus Vibrio; species Vibrio sp. LB10LO1. The sequence goes on along the minus strand of NZ_JAADJW010000015.1, from coordinate 45,663 downwards.
ATATATAGGGTTATTATCGAGAAAATTCTCGATCTGAGCCCGAAGTGCCGCACCAGTAACAGAATGGTCACTGACGACAAGAACCTGCTTGTGCTTGGGATGCAATCGCTCGATAAGTGCAAGGTTTGCAAGCAAGTCCACATCTTCAATCACGCCTGTGGCTTTCAATCCCCGATGCAAAGAGGGATCGTAATTGTTGATACCACTGAAAATGACAGGAGTATTTTCTAGCACGTCCGACAGACGTTGCATTAAAGCGAGTGCGTTGTTATCACTGACGACGATCGCGTCGAAATGCTCTTCACTCAGTTTGGTGCGATAAAGGGACTCCAGCTGATTGAAGAATTGCTGGCTCTGACTGCGCTTAGAATCAAGATACAGAATACGGATATCAAGCGGGTGCCCCTCAAGTTGCTGGGCGAAACCACGCTGAATAGAGTCGGTCCAAAAAAAACCTTGGTGGTATGAGTGAACAACGAGGACTTTTTGTTCTTGCGCCGTAGCGACAGCACTGAAAATAAGCGCTATGAGAAACAGAAAAAGTGGCACATCAACTCCATGACTTCAGAGCTACCTCGCGGTTATCCCTGCGTAAACCTTGTGAATCCTGTCCGCTGTGAGTATAAAATGAACTCCAAACCTCATACCCAACGGAAATAATTGTATGAATGCGAGCCTGCCTAAACTCGACGACCTCGATCGCGCTATTCTCAAAACTCTGATGGCGGATGCGCGTAAGCCTTACGCGGAAATGGCAAAACAATTTAATGTCAGCCCAGCGACCATCCACGTTCGTATAGAGAAAATGAAAGCGGCAGACATCATCGAAGGTACTGAGGTAATCGTCAATACTAAAAAGCTAGGATACGACGTATGTTGCTTTATTGGCATCAACTTGAATGCCGCGCGTGACTATCATTCAGCGCTAGAAAAGCTCAATGCCCTCGATGAAGTGGTAGAAGCTTACTACACCACAGGCGCGTATAACATATTCGTCAAATTGATGTGCAAATCGATTGAAGAGCTGCAATTTGTCTTGATTGATAAGCTTCAAGCGATCGACGAAGTGCAATCCACTGAAACGCTGATTTCACTGCAAAACCCGATCAATCGCAGCGTCAATCCATAACGCCCTGAATCAGATACTAAAAGTTGAATCTAAGAACACAAAAATGGGCAGCCACTTGGCTGCCCATTTTCATTCTCAATCGAGATTACGCTGCGATACCAGAATGGCGCAGTAGCGCATCGATTTCTGGCTCACGACCACGGAAGCGCTTAAATAGCTCCATTGGTTCTTCACTGCCACCCATTTCTAGGATGTTGTTCAAGAAACTCAGACCGGTTTCTTTGTTGAAGATGCCTTCTTCTTCAAAGCGAGAGAACGCATCTGAAGACAGCACTTCTGCCCATAGGTAGCTGTAGTAACCCGCGCTGTAACCACCAGCAAAGATATGGCCAAAGCTGTGTGAGAAACGCGCCCACTCAACCGCTGGTACAACTGCCACTTTCTCTTTCACTTCTGCCAAGGTTTCCAGCACACGAGCACCCACTTCTGGGTCGTATTCTGTGTGCAGAGTGAAGTCGAACAAACCAAACTCTAGCTGACGTAGGATGCCCATCGCTGACTGGAAGTTCTTCGCTGCTAGCATTTTGTCTAGCATCGCTTTTGGTAGCGGCTCACCAGTCTCGTAGTGACCCGAAATAAACGCCAGCGCGTCTTCTTCCCAACACCAGTTTTCTAGGAACTGACTTGGTAGCTCAACCGCATCCCAAGGTACACCGTTGATGCCCGATACCGCGCCTGTTTCTACTTGCGTCAGCATGTGGTGGATACCATGACCAAACTCGTGGAATAGTGTCACCACTTCATCGTGCGTAAACAGTGCAGGCTTGTCGCCAACAGGACGGTTGAAGTTACACGTTAGGTAAGCAACCGGTGTTTGTAGCTCGCCTGATAGCGTTACGCGACGACCACGGCAATCATCCATCCACGCACCGCCACGCTTGTGTTCGCGTGCGTATAGATCTAGGTAGAAGCTGCCACGTAGCGCGCCTTCGCCATCGAAGATATCGAAGAAACGCACGGATTCGTGCCAAGTGTCCACGCCTTCACGCTCTGTCACTGTCATACCAAACACGCGGTTTAGCACTTCAAACAGACCACTTACTGCTTTTGATTCAGGGAAGTAAGGACGCAGTTCTTCATCCGAAATTTGGAACAAGTGCTGCTTTTGCTTCTCGCTGTAGTACGCGATGTCCCATACGTTTAGCTCGCTGACACCAAATTCCGCATTCGCAAACTGGCGTAGCTCTTCGATTTCGCGCTCACCTTGTGGTTTCGCTTTGGTTGCCAAATCGTTCAAGAAGCCAAGAACTTGCGCTGGGTTCTCTGCCATTTTGGTTGCCAGAGATTTCTCGCTGTAAGTGTTGAAACCCAACATACGAGAGATTTCATGGCGCAGTTTTAGCTGCTCAGTGATGATTTCTGTGTTGTCCCATTTGCCTGCATTTGGACCACGGTCAGAAGCGCGCGTTACGTACGCTTCGTACACTTCTTTACGTAGGTCTTGGTTATCACAGTACGTCATCACCGGTAGGTAAGATGGGATATCTAGCGTGATTAGGTAGCCATCCAACTCTTTTGCTTCTGCTGCCGCTTTTGCCGCTGCAAGTGCAGATTCTGGCATACCCGCTAGGTCTTTTTCGTCGGCAACGTGCTTCGTCCAACCCATGGTTGCATCCAGCACATTGTTAGAGAATTTTGAGCTCAGCTCAGACATGCGCTTGCTGATTTCGCCGTAGCGATGTTGCTCATCTGATGGTAGACCGATGCCCGAAAGCTCGAAGTCGCGTAGTGAATCCGAAATGGTCTTTTGCTGTGCACGCGTCAGCGTCGCGTACTCTTCGCTTGCTTTGATCGCTTTGTACGCTTCGTAAAGACCTTTGTGCTGACCAACCCAAGTACCGTACTCAGACAGGATTGGTAGGCAGCTTTCGTAAGCTTCGCGAAGTTCTTCGCTGTTCACTACTGAGTTCATGTGACCCACTGGTGACCAAATGCGGCTCAAGCGGTCATCCGCTTCTTCAATTGGCGCGATCACACTGGTCCAGCTTGGGTTTGCGTTGTCTTTTAGTACCTCGTCAATTTTGGCACGACAATCCGCAATCGCCTGCTCCACTGCAGGTTTAATGTGTTCTGGTTTGATTTGCGAAAACGGAGGAAGATCCGTAAACGTAAGAAGTGGATTAGACATGAATAATTCCTTTTGTGTTTTGGCTCTGTATTTGCCTATTCGCATTTGCAAAGACCCTATTGGTATTTGCAAAACAGTAGGCGAACTCAATGCACAGGCAAGCCGACAACATGGATGGGGGGATTTCCGTTCCCTTTCTCGATGCAGCAATGACCGAATGGGTCAAAGAGCGCTTACTCTGTCCTTGAGTCTTGTTATGCCTAAGTTCGGTTTGGCACTCTATTGGAGCGGCGCAATCCCACTTAGGTTCAATTTGTTTACTCATACTAAGTATGGGTGACTTAAAGAAATTTCAATAGCGAATCCCTATCAGTGATACTGATTTGAATCGAAGTTCTACTTCTTTAAGTTACTTGAGTATAATACCGCCATATCGCGAAAATCACAGACCACACTCAGTCAAAGAGTGTTTCGAGAGTTTAATTTGTTAAGTTACCGCCACAGCTTCCACGCTGGCAACCATGCTGACGTGGTAAAACACATCGTTCAAAGCCTCATTCTTGATGCACTAAAGCAGAAAGATAAGCCGTTTGTTTATCACGATACCCACTCGGGTGTGGGACGCTACGATCTGACTCACGAATGGTCTGAGAAAACGGGCGAATACAAACAAGGCATCGCTCGCATTTGGGACAACCCAAACATTCCTGAAGACATCGCAAGCTACATCGATTCAATCAAAACGTTGAACAACGGTGAGAAGCTGCGTTACTACCCAGGCTCACCGCGTGTTGCTCGTGCGCAAATCCGCCCACAAGACCGTATGGTTCTAACTGAGCTGCACCCAGCCGATCACCCGCTACTAGAGCAAGAGTTCCACCGCGATCGTCAAGTGAGCATCTACAAAGAAGATGGCTTTAAGCGTCTGAAAGGCAGCCTACCACCGCAAGAACGTCGTGGTTTGGTGCTGATTGACCCACCATACGAACTAGCAAAAGAATACCGCGACGTCGTGCAAGCGATTTTCCAAAGCCACAAGCGTTGGGCAACTGGCATCTACGCGATTTGGTACCCAGTGGTAAACCGCTGTGATATCGAAGATATGATTGAAGGCTTGGAAGGACTGGGCATTCGCAAAATCCTGCAAATCGAATTGGGCGTCTCTCCAGACACCAACGAGCGTGGCATGACGGCATCAGGCATGATCGTGATTAACCCACCGTGGAAACTGGAAAGCCAGATGAAAGAAATTCTGCCATTCCTGCAAGAAGCGATCGCGCCAGCAACAGGTCACTGGAAAGTCGACTGGATCGTTCCAGAATAAAAAACACCGAATTTCAGAATCTTAAAGCGCAACGATGACCTCGTTGCGCTTTTTTTTATTTATTTTCTAAAAAATTTTCGCCTTCGCCTCGTCTTTTCTTTTTTGCCTGCGTCTTAGGGATGTAAACAAGCTAAACCATAGAGAGAAATGACCATGCTTAAAGTTATCAGTTTTAAAATTTGCCCATTTGTTCAACGCGTAACCGCGGCACTAGAAGCAAAGCAGATCCCTTACGAGATTGAATACATCAGTTTAAAAGACAAACCACAATGGTTCCTAGACATCTCACCAAACGGCCAAGTACCAGTGATGGTGACAGAATCTGGCACGGCGCTGTTTGAATCGGATGCGATCATCGAATACATCGAAGACGAATACGGTCCATTAGAGCAAGGCGTGACAAATGAACAACGCGCACTGGATCGCGCATGGAGCTACCTAGGTTCAAAACACTACTTGCCTCAGTGCGGCACCATGGGTAGCAAAGACCAAGCAACCTTTGAAGAGCGAACAGAGAAACTGATCAAAGCGTTCCAAAAAGCAGAAAACCAACTGTCTGGTGAAACCAAGTTCTTCAAATCCGATGAACTAAGCAATGTAGACATGGCGTGGTTGCCACTTCTGCATCGTGCTGCCATCGTCAAAGCGCACTCTGGTTACGACTTCTTCTGTGGTCTGCCAAAAATGCAGGCATGGCAAAAACACATCCTAGAATCAGGATTAGCAGAGAAGACGGTATCGGAAGACTTCGTGCAGCTGTTTAGCGATTTCTACCTAACCAACACTTATCTTGCGGATGGTAAAGATGCGCAAGCCCAGTCAGACTGTGGCACATCAAGCTGCTGCGGTTAATGGTTTTCCCCTCCCCTGAGCATGAAAAACACCAAGCGGAATAGCGCCTTATTCCGCTTTGCTATCCTTTCATCGCTATTTGTCATAAGCAATGTCACTTTTTCCCATTTAGGAAATTGCTAGACTCGATTTATGATAGGGACATGGAATTAACAACAATTCCGTTGGACTGTTGAGTTCATCACCCACCACCCCAATGTAGTTGTTGTCAGACAAAATTAATAAGCTCTTGGAGAAAGTAATGGCGACTCATTTTGATTATATCTGTATCGGCGGCGGCAGCGGCGGTATCGCATCAGCAAACCGTGCGGCAATGTACGGTGCTAAAGTAGCGCTTATCGAAGCTCAAGACCTTGGCGGTACCTGTGTAAACGTTGGTTGTGTGCCTAAAAAAGTAATGTGGCACGGCGCACAAGTTGCGGAAGCAATGAACCTGTACGCAGAAGACTACGGCTTCGATGTAGATGTAAAAGGTTTCGACTGGAGCAAACTGGTTGAGAGTCGTCAGGCTTACATTGGTCGTATCCACCAATCTTACGACCGCGTTCTTGGCAACAACAAAGTAAACGTTATCAAAGGCTTTGCTAAGTTTGTTGACGAGAAAACGGTTGAAGTAAACGGTGAACACTACACAGCAGATCACATCCTGATCGCAGTAGGTGGTCGTCCAACGATTCCAAACATCCCAGGCGCAGAATACGGCATCGATTCAAACGGCTTCTTCGAGCTTGCTGAGCAACCAAAACGCGTTGCAGTGATTGGTGCAGGTTACATCGCGGTAGAAATCGCTGGCGTACTGCATGCACTTGGCACAGAAACACACCTATTCGTTCGTAAAGAATCACCACTACGTAGCTTCGATCCAATGATCATCGAAACGCTAGTAGAAGTGATGGACGCAGAAGGTCCAACTCTGCACACCCACTCTGTTCCAAAAGAAGTGGTAAAAGAAGCAGACGGAAGCCTAACTCTGCACCTAGAAAACGGTGAGAGCCAAAACGTTGATACCCTAATCTGGGCAATCGGTCGTCACCCAGCAACTGACGCTATCAACCTAGCATCAACTGGCGTTGCAACGAACGATCGTGGCTACATCAAGGTAGACGAATACCAAGAAACTAACGTGAAAGGCATCTACTGTGTAGGTGACATCATGGAAGGCGGTATCGAGCTAACACCAGTGGCGGTGAAAGCGGGTCGTCAACTTTCTGAGCGTCTGTTCAACAACAAACCAAACGCGAAGATGGACTACGATTTGGTACCAACTGTGGTATTCAGCCACCCGCCAATCGGCACTATCGGTCTAACGACTCAAGAAGCAGAAGAGAAGTACGGCAAAGACAACATCAAAGTCTACACGTCTGGCTTTACTGCGATGTACACCGCGGTTACTAAGCACCGTCAACCATGTAAGATGAAGCTAGTATGTGCTGGCGAAGAAGAAACCGTTGTTGGTCTACACGGCATCGGCTTTACGGTTGATGAAATGATTCAAGGCTTCGGCGTAGCAATGAAGATGGGCGCAACCAAAGCAGACTTCGACTCTGTTGTGGCTATCCACCCAACAGGTTCTGAAGAGTTCGTGACGATGCGTTAATCACTTTGCTGATTTAAGCAGATAAACAAAAAGGGTCATCAATTACTTGATGACCCTTTTCGTATTTATAGCGCTGCAATATAACCCTGATTTTTATGCCGCTTGGCATGAGGAAACGCCATTTTCATTTTACCTTGTGCTACTAAAGGCGATAATTGCTTTTCTCTAATGTTCTGAGGAGTACGATCTACCAACTTAGCAATAATACTTAGCGGTATAAAGTGGCCGCGACACAGCTCTAAAACAATTCTATCCATCACTTCATTTGGTAATCGTTTTTTATCTCTTGCAGGTTGGGAAATTGCGCTGAGATTATTTTGCAATGATGAACTAAGGCGTTCAAAGTCATCTATATAGGGATGCGGTAGCTTGTCAGTGATAAAACGCCCCTCCACATCTCGGTCAAGTTGAGTGGTCAGCTGCTTATCCGTGATCAAATCTTCGCTATCCGTGATCATTTTCCCACTATCCGTGATGTTGCTCTCTATTGATAACGGATTAGAGGCAAAAACTTCGTCAGGAGAAGGCAGTTTAACACCGGGTAATGTATAAGATTTATCCCTTTTTTCTCCATGAGGGGTTAAAAATCCGCCACCAACAAGTTTAGGTAACGCTAATGTAACGTCTCTAGAATGCTGACTCGTCAGCTGGCAAGCTCTTTCATGGTCAACCCACCCCTCAGCTGCAGCTGTAATGACAATACTACGCTCCAAATCGCTCAGAGTATCTATCTTTTCCCCAAACTTCTTATGCAGTAAGTCAGCAGTCTCCTGAGAAACTAAATTGACTATGGATAGCTCAAGTAAAGTTTGTTCGGGCTCTTCTTTCTCATGAAGTCTAGGTACTCGCCAATTAGCCCACTTCCAGCCACTATATATTTTAGGTATCCCTGAGCCAGACCTCTCACCAGCACCAATTAGAAGAAACATTTGATGCATTAGACGGTTTCTACAATCACTCTCATAGCCTTTGATAGCTTGTTCTGGAGGAATACGCATGAGACCAGGGTTGCGAAAGCCAAATAGGTCAGGCCTCTTAACAACTAAAATGGATAGGCGGCCGGTGTAATCAGCATGAACTAACGTATTAACTAAAGCTTCACGTAGTGCTGTATGTACCTGAGTTTCATCTTGTCTAATACCATCTTTTAGCTCAAACGGCACTTTTAAATCTTCTGTTAACTTTCTATATGTTCGACGATAAAAATCAAATACGTTACCAGACCAAGTCCCATCAGGGCAGATTCGATCAATCCATCGCCTCTCAGTTTTCGCTTCAGGTCTTTCTTGGTAGTCAACAAAATAATTCGGAGCGGCATCTTGGATGGCCTCCCAAGTTCCGAACATCAAAACGCCTGCCAATGTCATTCCCTCAGAACCAGATTGTCTGTCCTTTTTCCATCCTCCAACACTGCGAAGAAACTCAAAGTTATCTAACTCCAAAGCTGGGTGCCCAGGTTTAGATACGGACAACAATCGTCGATATGCCTGCAAGCTGTCCAAATTGATATCCGACATATCGTAGTTTTGTAACACTCGATTATCACGACTATCTTCAATTTGTTCCGCAAGCATACGCCTGACTTGCTCTTCAGAACATCGACAGTCTCCCTCATACAAACGTATGTACGTCTCTGTCATCGGTTGATTGTTTAGAAAAATCGGCTTTTGCTCTCGTCGTGCTGCTGGTATTTCCACAACAAGAAGAGAGTGTCCATCGACTTTCATCTCTTTAACATTATTATCACTTAGTAAGTTAACGTTAACTTTCTTCTTGTTATTAGCGATGTCAAAAAGTTGCTTTTTGACGACTTCTACGTTCTGTATACCAACAACATTGAACTGCCCTCTTTTTTCCCTTACTCCCAGTACAACATACCCACCACGACTATTAGCCATAGCACTATATGTGGACCAAAAGTCATCAGGAAGCTTCCCGCCACCATCTTTTCCTTGAGCAAGCTTAAACTCAAGCTCAGAGGATTCAGAAAGCGTTTTTATATCAATTAGATCATTTATAGGTAGCATCTTCTGAAAGCCTCTTGTAGTTCTATGCTAGCGCCATGGTGAAATTAAGCCATACTCCGCATCGTGAATATGTAATCGCTACGTCTTTGATTGCATAATATTATAATTTTGCGCAATTTGGGCTTCAATCGCAAAATTGCTTTGTCTGGACAAACAAAAAGGGTCATCAATTACTTGATGACCCTTTTTCTATTCACGTTTTAAAACGTTCGGGGGTATTTCGGAGCCGTTTGCGCGTTTTACTTAACTGCGCGAACCAATTCAGCAATACCTTCCCAATCGCCGTTGTCCATCATAGCGGTTGGAACCATCCAAGTACCGCCACAAGCGACAACCGATTTCAGCGCTAAGTAATCTTCCACGTTAGATGGGCTTACACCACCTGTTGGCATGAACTCCACTGGGTAAACTGCAGTTAGTGCTTTAAGCATGTTTACGCCGCCTGATGGCTCAGCAGGGAAGAACTTCAGGGTACGTAGACCCATTTCCATCGCTTGCTCAACCAAGCTTGGGTTGTTTACACCCGGTACGATTGTCACGTTGCGTTGCTGACAGTATTTCACTGTGGTTGGGTTGAAGCCCGGGCTCACAATGAAGTCCACGCCCGCTTCAATCGCAATGTCCACTTGCTCAGTTGTCAGCACTGTACCAGCACCGATCAGCAGTTCTGGGTACGCTTCACGCATGATGCGGATCGACTCAGCCGCCGCTTCAGTGCGGAATGTCACTTCCGCACATGGTAAACCGTTTTCTACCAACACTTTTGCCAGTGGCAGAGCGTGTGCTACATCGTTGATTGCGATAACTGGGACGATTTTGATTTCTCTTAATCGTTGTTCAAGTGTTGTCATGGGTAACCTCTAAAGAATAAAGCTTAATGTTGCTACGATAATAAACGCGATACTACCAAGTAAAGTTTCCATTACCGTCCAAGTTTTTAGCGTTGTTTTCTCATCCATCTCTAGTAGACGAGATACTAGCCAGAAACCAGAATCGTTGAAGTGAGAAAGCACTGTTGCACCACCTGCAATCGCGATAACGATAAAGCATAGGTCTAGCTCACTCAAACCAGTTGATGCTGCCACTACTGGTGCGATAAGTGCTGCTGTTGTCGTTAGTGCTACGGTTGCTGAGCCTTGAGCAACACGCAAACAGGTAGAGATAACAAACGCTGCTACGATCACTGGCATACCTGTGTCAGTCAGAACGTCTGCTAGTGCATCACCGATACCACTTGCGCGCAATACGCCACCAAACATGCCGCCCGCACCAGTTACTAGGATAACGCCACATATCGGAGCCAATGAGTCGCCACACAGCTTCTCAAGTTTTGCCATGCCGTAGTCTTTCGCGAATACCGCAAGAGACACAAGCAGAGTAATCAGAAGGGCTACTGGCGTTTTACCTAGCATACGTAGGAACTCAACCAGAGCTGTTTTGCCATCAATCACACCTGCAACCGCTAGCGTGTTCAGTACTGTGTCTAAACAGATTAGCAGTACCGGCAGCACTAGGATGGTCATTACTGTGCCAAATTTTGGCAGCTTATATTCATCAACTTGTGTTTCACCGTTGAAGAACGCTTTTGATAGTGGGATATCGAATTTCTTGCCTGCGTACAGACCAAATAGATAAGCGCCTAGGTACCAAGTTGGGATAGCCACTAGGATACCAACAACAAGCAGTAGACCAATGTTTGCGCCTAGGAATTCTGCTGCTGCAACTGGACCTGGGTGCGGAGGAACAAAGCCGTGCATTACTGCAAACGCACCCGCTGCTGGTAGTGCGTATTTGATTGGCGAACCACCAAAGCGTGCTGCCACACTTAGGATGATTGGCATCATGACCACTAGACCAGCATCAAAGAAGATTGGGAAACCGAACAGTAGTGAAGCCACACCCAATGCAAAAGGTGCGCGCTCTTTACCGAAGCGTCCAATCAAAGTATCTGCCAGCACTTGCGCACCGCCAGTTACTTCCAAAATCTTACCGATCATTGCGCCAAGACCAACCAGCAATGCGACTGAAGCCAGCGTGCCACCAAAGCCACTCATCATGGTTGGGACAACTTGGTCAGAAGAAACGCCAGTCGCCAGTGCTGTACCTAAACTCACCATAGTTAGGGAAGCAAAAGCGTGCACTTTTAGTTTAATAATCAATACAAGTAACGCTGCTATCGCGAGGACTGCAATCGTTAGTAGGAACGTAGGGTCTGGAGCTTGGGTTAGCTGTTCCATGGGTTCACCTTTAAGAATTATTGTTTGTGTTGTGGTTCACATTTATTTGAGTTACCGGTAACATGTTACCGATAACATGAATAAGATAAACCCATATTTTAAAGTGAATTCGAAAATTGAGATCACGCGCAAATTTGTTATGAGGATAAGTTATGGCTGGTAGTAGTGTCGTCGTTATGGGCGTTTGTGCGAGTGGCAAAACCACAATTGGTGAGCACTTGGCGAAGAAGCTGGGACGTAAATTCATTGATGGTGATGATCTTCACCCACGAGCAAACATTCAGAAGATGGCATCAGGTCAGCCTCTGAACGACGACGACCGCAAACCTTGGCTAGAACGTATCCGCGACGCTGCTTATAGCTTAGAAAGCAAAAACGAGCACGGCATTATTGTCTGTTCAGCACTAAAAAAGATTTATCGTGACCAAATCCGCGAAGGCAACGAGAACGTGAGCTTTCTCTTCCTAGACGGCAGCAAAGAACTGATCCTTGAGCGCATGCGTGCTCGCCAAGGTCATTTCATGAAAGAGAACATGGTCAACAGCCAGTTTGAAACGCTAGAGCGTCCAGAAGATGAGCCTCGCACCATTTTCGTCAGCATTGATGCAACCATCGAAGACGTTGTGTCGAATGCCGCTGAGTTAATCCTAGTGCAAGACGAGGCAATGGCATGACTCATCAAGTAATCTTAGACGTTACCCAGCGCTTGGTTGAACGCAGCCAAGAAGCGCGTGCGGCGTTTCTTGCTCGCACTGAAGTCCAAGCCGAAGCTGGCAAAGGTCGTGTCGGTCTGTCTTGTGGTAACTTGGCTCACGCCGTTGCGGCATCTTGTTCTTCAGAAAAGAAAAGCATTCTGGATTTCACTCATTCGAATGTGGCGCTGATCAGTGCTTACAACGATATGCTGAGTGCCCACCAGCCTTACCAACACTACCCAGATCAAATCAAACAAGTGCTGTCTGGTTACGGTCACACTGCGCAAGTTGCTGGTTGTGTTCCGGCAATGTGTGATGGCGTGACTCAAGGTCAAGCGGGCATGGACATGTCACTGTTTTCTCGTGACTTAATTGCTCAATCGACAGCACTTTCACTGAGCCACAACGTATTCGATGCGACCTTACTTCTGGGTATCTGCGACAAAATCGCACCGGGACAACTGATGGGCGCGCTGTCTTACGCACACCTACCAACGGCATTTGTGCCAGCAGGTTTGATGGCAACGGGCATCAGCAATGAAGAGAAAGTCGACGTTCGCCAAAAATACGCGGCGGGCGAAGTAGGTAAAGACGCACTGCTTGATATGGAGTGTCGCGCTTACCACTCAGCAGGTACGTGTACCTTCTACGGCACCGCAAACACTAACCAACTTGTGTTTGAAGCTATGGGTTTGATGCTGCCAGGTTCAGCATTCATCCATCCACATACTGAGCTACGTAAGGCGCTAACCGATCACGCAGCTCTGAAAATTGCGGCAATGAATGCAGGTTCAGCCAATTTCCGTCCATTGTCTGAAGTGGTCACCGAAAAGAGCCTAGTCAACGGTATTATTGCGCTGTTGGCATCGGGCGGCAGCACCAACCACACTATCCACATGTTGGCTGTGGCGCGTGCAGCAGGTTTGATTCTGACATGGCAAGACATCAGTGACTTATCTGAAGTCGTGCCACTATTAGCGCGCGTTTACCCGAACGGTCCAGCAGACATGAACGCGTTCCAAGAAGCGGGCGGCGTACCTGCGCTATTGCATCGCTTGGACGAGTCAGGCTTGCTTCATCGCGACGTGAAACCGGTATTCGGCGAATTCGAAGACCAAATGACGCTACCTAAACTAGTCGATGGCAAACTGACTTGGACACCATGTGGAGGCAGCCAAGACGGCGAAGTGATTGCTGCGCCAACGCAAGCTTTCCAAAACACCGGTGGTACTCGCGTACTTAACGGTAACTTGGGTAAAGCGGTAGTGAAAGTCTCTGCGGTGAAAGAAGATCAACGCATCATCGAAGCGCCAGCAATCGTATTCCAATGTCAACACGAAGTGGAAGCGGCGTACAAACGCGGTGAGCTAAACCAAGATTGCATCGTGGTCGTGACGCACAACGGTCCTGCAGCGAACGGCATGCCAGAGCTGCATAAACTGATGCCAATTCTCGGCAACGTGCAGAAAGCGGGCTTTAAAGTCGCGCTCGTGACAGACGGTCGACTATCTGGTGCATCGGGTAAGATTCCATCAGCAATCCACGTTTCTCCAGAAGCAATTCGTGGCGGCGCGATTGGTTTGGTGCGCAATGGCGACATCATCCGCGTTGATTGCCAAACTGGCGAGCTAAACAACCTAAGCGATGTTACTGGTCGTGAATTGTTAGAGATGGATACTGAAGCGAAACAACAGACTTGGGGCCGTGGTTTCTTTAGTGTGATTCGTCAAAGCGTTTCGAGCGCAGAAGAAGGCGCAAGCTTTATTGTTTAAAGTGGGAAGAAAGACCCCGTCATTCCGACGAGCCTAAGCGAGATCAGGAATCTACTATCAAAGTGCTGTGAAGCGAGAGAAAACGCCTCTGCCACAGCACTTTTTGTTGGTAGATTCTGAATCATGCTCGTCCCTCGCCGTTCAGAATGACGATATCTAGGATTCAGGCAAAGAGCATCAAGCTGTCTTCATCACCACAACCGCGGCAATCACCACAAAGATACCAAACCAACCAATCGGCTTAAGCTTTTGTTTGAACAGCAAAGCACCACCAATCGCGGTACCTAAGATACCTATCGCGCCCCAAGAGGCGTATGCGATCGCAAGGTCGATTTCTTTTACTGCTTGAGCAAGCAAGGTAAACGCAGCCATCACCAATACAATCGCAGTGATGCCCCACCCTCTGTGCTTAAAGCCTTTAGAGCGAGTCAGCGCCATGTTCGCCATGATGTCGACCAACGCCGCCATAACAACAAATCCGAATGAAACAGTAAAAAATTGGCTCATGATTAACACCTCGCATTCGATGAGCTTGGCAACTCATCTTTTTGTTGAGGCTGACCGTGTGATTCGCCGAGCGTCACACACACAATACCGACGACTGCCAGCGCCAAACCAAGCAACTGCTGCGTACTTAAGTTGGCATCAAATAAAACGATAGAAACCAGGGTAATCAAGGCGATACCCAAACCTTCCCATGTTGCGTACGCGACACCGATAGAGATTTTCTTTGCCGCTTTCGACAAGAAGTAATAGGAAATGGCGATCAGAACGTACATCACCAGATAGCCTTCCCACGCATTACTTTTACCAATAAACGACATCGTACTGGTACCGGCAACTTCGGCAACGATGGCAAGCAATAAAAATAGACGTGCAATGAGCATGATTCATCCTCCCCAGAAATTAAAAAACTGCATAACGGAGAATGGTGAATGTCCTTTAAGAATCAGACATTCAAAGAATTGATAAGATAAAAAGAGCCGCTTCTCCTGACTATTTGTAGTCAGATTAGCCCTTCTTCAGCAAAACAGACAGGTAATTGAGATATTCATTTTTGAATATCTTAACGGGCAGTTTGCTTATCCGATCACGTTAATGGCGTATTGAGGGTTTGCTGCACCACTTGGTGCAAATGGCGGTGCAATGGGTGGTTACGGTAGGTCTGTAAATAACCTCCAGAAACAACAAATTGGCTGAACTCTCGGTTGACCATCGGCATTGGATAAGAGGCAAGCTCGTGCATCAAATGTGCAGTACTTTGGCTGGCATACATGATGGCATCGGTCTCAAGCAGCATTTGGCAAGCGACACGTAAGTTGTAGGACTTGAGCAATACAACGGGTTCGTAACCCATGCGGCGATACTCCGACTCCACCGTACACAGCGGATTGTAGGATGCTGGTGCAGGCAAAGAGACCAGTGGCAATTCCGACACCGTATCCCAGTCATTACTGACTTGCGACAAGGTTGGATGGTCTTTACGCGCCAAAATCACACGCTTTTCAACAAATAACGGACGCATGTAGATGTCTTTCGACAACTCGGTTTCTTGGTCGAGAATGCAGTAATCGTGTTCGCCCTCTAACATCTCATCTTGGGAATAAATGTTCCAACTTGAGAAAGCAAACGAGGCTTGAGGAAACGCCTGATGGCAACCGCGCAATAAACGCTGACCTTGTTCGTCCATCAAATAAGGGTCGGTCACAATCGCAATCTGACCTTGGTATTCGAGCGGGTCAAACTCCGAAAACTCCTGCACTACTTTTTCTAGTGGAGACAGCATGTTATCAAACTCCGCCGCTAAGCGAATCGCCATTGGGGATGGCTCTACCCCATGGGCTTTACGCACAAACAGCGGATCATCAAACACGTCTTTGAGTTTCATCACCCCACGACTGGCGCTGGGTTGCGAAATGCCAAGCTGCATCGCCGCCAACTTGATGCTGCGATTTTCTACCACGGCTTTAAGTAAGCGCATTAAATTAAGATCTAACGCATCAAGTTGATGTGGCATGCCCGTGTCCTTATCAGAAACGAATGATGAAAAATAGACGTGAGTCAGAGTGAGTTAGACGCTCTCGCCTGCTGTAATTTGATAACCCATGTTCACGACTGTCTCGGCTTGCTCTTCACCCTTAAGGCGTGCAATCAATAGCTCGGCACTTTTCTCACCAATCTCGAAACGCGGTGTATCCACACTGGTCAGTTTCGGGCTGATGGTTTGTCCGATGTCTAATGCGTTGTAACCCACAACCGCAAGTTGATCGGGCACTTTGATACCGCGCTGCTGAGCGCTCAACAAGGTACCAATCGCGATGTCATCGTTGGTACAAAATACGCCATCAAGTTCCGGGTACGTTGCCAGTGCACGCTCCAACAAATCATGTGCCAGCGAGAAGCTTGAGTGATCGCCCGTTAGCACGTGTTTTGGCTCCAACCCTGCTTCTATCATTGCACGATCGTAGCCCTGCATACGCAATTTAGTACGCGTATCCAAACGAGCACCGAAGTAAACGATGGTACGCTTGCCCGATTCCAACATGCGCTTTACGACGCTGTAAGAAGCGTCTTCGTGATCCATACCAACCGCCATATCTATCGGCTGCTCTGGCAGTTCCATGGTTTCGACCACGGGTACACCTGCGTTCTTGATCATCTGCAAAGTGCGTTGAGTATGGTGACTTTCGGTTAGGATTAAGCCGTCAACTTGATAAGAAAGCAGCGACGCGATTTTGCGTTCTTCTTCCAGCTCGTCATAACTAAAGTGCGCAAGTAACGTTTCGTAGCCATTGGCTTTGGTGACGGTTTCAATACCCTGAACAAAAGACGCAAAAATTTGGTTGGACAGTGAAGGCAACAAAATACCAATCGCTTTACTGGAAGACTTCGACAACATCGCCGGTGCACGGTTTTCGATGTAGCCCATCTCTTCAATCACGGCGGCAATCTTCACCCGTGTTTTTTCTGCCACCGAGTCTGGATTGCGCATGTAACGCGAGACGGTCATTTTTGTTACGCCAACTTTGTCTGCGACATCCTGCAATGTCGTTCTTGCTTTCTTATTCTGCTGAGCCATAAATATCTAATTTATCAGTAATGTTACTAGTAACATTATGACTAATAGACTCCTCGCCGACAAGCTCAGTAAAAACCATCTGCTACATCATTAATAAAATCATAATCTTAATGCTCAAATAACCATCAAATTGCAATGCTAACATTGTGATTTAGAGCTTAATAAATAAATGACATTAATATTGAGTTTCTTATAAAATACCGCACCTAAAACAATAAGATACGAAGCACAGTGCCGTTAAGCTCCAGCGAAACCCAGATTTACTATCACCTGCTTGATCTGGACGACTCTCAGAAGCAGCAATACCTCGACGAATTGCAGCAGAGTCAACCTGAGCTGTATCTCCAAGTCGCCCCTCTTTTAGCCAGCGAAAGTGAAGAAGAACAACTGACAGAGTTGCTCGGCTTCGGTGCTAGCTTGGCGACCACAAAAGAGGTCGATCTCACGGGGGAAGTGATCAGCAAGTACCGCCTTACCCACGAGTTAGGTCGTGGAGGCATGGGGGTGGTATATGCGGCATTGCGCGCTGACGAGACGTTTGAACAAGATCTGGCGATCAAGTTCATCCAAGCCAATCTTAGTAATGTTTTGGGCAAACGCGCATTGTTTGATGAAGCCCAGCTTCTGGCCCGTTTGAACCACCCTTATATTGCCAAAGTGTTTGATGGCGGCTTGCACGGCGACTCAGTTTATATCGTGATGGAACGCGTTTTTGGTCAGACTCTAGACTCCTATTTGTTGCTCACGCCAATGGAAGATGACGACAAGTTGTTGCTGTTCAAGCAGATTTGTCAGGCAATGGAACACGCCCACCAGCATCAAGTTCTACATGCGGACCTCAAACCAGAAAACATCCTGATTGATCGCAATAAACGACCAAAACTGCTCGATTTCAACCTGACACAAAAAGTGCAATCAAACAGTGATGATGCGTCTCCAGCATTGATCGCCTTCAGTGAAAAATACGCCAGTCCAGAACAGCAAGCCGGAGCATTTTTGACTGAGCAAAGTGATGTGTATTCACTGGGTAAGATTCTGGCGCTGATGTTTCCTGATCAGCCAATGTGGTCAGATATTTATTGGGTGGTGAGACGCGCGACGCGGACCAAAGCGAAACAGCGCTACCTCAATGTTCGCGCGCTGCGCCAAGATATTGAATGCATTTTGGAGCGACGCCCAATTGAGCAAAAGAAGCACTGGCCGCTGTACAGCACGCTCCGTTTAGTACAACGCCGACCGCTGCCATCGGTGTTGTCCGCAATCTTGGTGTTATCTGGCTTGCTATTTGGTAACACGCTGATTCAAAAAAACATACAACTGCAACAAGAGAAGAAGATTGCAGAAGACATCATGTACGAAGTCACGCGCCTTGTCTTTCATGCCAAGGGGCAAAACGTCGAGCAAATGTCCGTCAGTGCCATGATGGAGCTGACACGCAGGCGAATTCTGTCTAACCCAGATATTCCCAAACACATAAAACAAAAAATGTTGTTGGCGATGATGACGCCGGTGCCAGAGAAGCACCTCACTAAATCAATAAGTTGTCAGCCAAATTGTGCTCCAAAGGACCGCACTCAACAGTAAGGCTAAACAAGAAAAAGGCTTAAAAACAAAGATGCACACACGTTCCGTTGCGATCTGGCTGTCTGCTTTAGCGATAGCGCCAGCATGGGCGAGCTCAACTTCTGCGACTCCCTCGTTAGAAGCAACAACGCCTACCATAAAGCAAGGTTTCTTCATTGATTCACCGGTGACTGGTCTGTATTACAAAACCAGCTCCAACCTCTCTGGCCACACCGATAAAGGCGCGTTTCAGTATCGCCCTGGCGATGTCATCAGCTTCTTCCTCGGCAATGACGACAAAGGCTACTTGCTCACTACGATGTCGAGCCAAGAAGTGCTCACGCCAACCATGGCGACCACCAAGCCAAGTCGCAGCATCAACATGACCCGCTTATTGCTCTCTCTCGATAGCACACCAGAAAACCGCCAAGAGATAGTACTGGCCAATAAAGTACTCTCCGACCCCACTTTCCAAGCGCAGCTCAAGCGCCTCGACCTCAACTTTCTAGATGACGCTAGACAACAACTCAATTTGGATTGGGTTTCGGTACAAGAAGCGGTCGAACACCTTAATGAAAGCCAGCGCTACATCGAGAAAAACTTTGCCTCAGATGAAATCATTTTTGAGCCTCGTGATGTGCGCTTTAAGAACATCATCATCAAGAAAAAGGATTGGCAAGGTCGCGCCTGTGCGTTTGATATCCGTTATCAGCACCATCCCCGCTATCGCCCACCAATCGGTGAGGTCAACTTCACCATCACTGAAGAAAATCTGATCCAGCACCCAAGCGTGGGGGACTATTTCCAAGGCTGTTTCTTAGCGCTCAATCAAAGCGTCACCGAAGACATTATCGAACCAATTGAAAAGTTCTCAGAGTGGGAGAGCTTTGTCGGCTGCGCGGATACAGGTTGCACCCGCAATGACCTAAATGGCTTCTCGCTGGAAGATTATGATGATGAAGGCGACTGGAAATATCGCTCGGTCGCACTCAACTTCGATCCAAATACCCAACTGTTGATGGAAAAAGTGCAAGGTTTGGGGCCAAATGAACACGTTAAGCACCATAACCGCACTGAAATGCTGTGGTTTACCTATCCTGATTCAGTTGATAACCAAATTGCCTACCAAGGCGTGTGGCAGCAAACTCAATACCTACAAGACTCGATGAAACAATCGTGTCTTCTAATGCGCCATAACCAAGTATTGCGTTTACCTGTCGATGCCGTTAAATGCCCTACAGATATCAGCCTATATACCCAAGACGTCACTAACGAATACTTAGATATGTGGTGGGTCAACAACGATCAGGAAAACGCCGAATTAGCACAGATGAACGTGATGGTTCGCTGGTCACCCGCCCCTTCAGAAATCAACTACACCACGTGGGAATACCTGCCAGCAGGTAAAACGTGGGAGCAAGGCATTTTGTATCGTTACCAGCAAGACATCAGTCGTAATCGCGATGGCTCTGATCGTATCGAAACCCATTCTATCTCTGAGTTTGTAAAAGTAAGTGAGGACGTATAGCCATGGCTTCTAAATCTACCCTGATGCAAATCATCCAGCAGTGGCAAGCCGGCGATAAACAGGCGGAAAGTGAGTTGTACCAATTCGCTTACCTACAGCTGCGTAAAATCGCCCAACAGGAACGTGAACGCAACGCAGAGAAATACGGCACCGACAACAAGGTGCTTTCAGACAGCGTCAACAGCACCACGGCGCTCATTCATGATGCTTATTTGAAAATGTCTAACTGCGACATGAGTGAGATTGAAACCAAGCGCGACTTCTTCTTAATGGCAGCCAAAGTGATGCGCCAAATCTTGATCGACAACGCACGCGCCCATCAAGCGCAGAAGCGCCAACACATCACCTTGATGAAGGAGGAAGAAGATCGCTTCGAGCAGCTCATCATCATGGATAAAGCGCTCGACAGCTTCAGTGTGCGTTACCCACGTCAGTCTAACGCTTTGAAGCTCAAGTACTTGATGGGTATGAAAAACCAAGAGATCTGTGAACTGCTGGAATGCAGCGCCAGTTTGATTGAAAAAGACTTAAAGTTTTCACGCAGTTGGCTGCACTCAAGAATGGCGCACGCGTAACATCATGACAAAAAAATACTGGATTGCAGGTGCACTTGGTATCTGCTTGATGGCAAGCTATTGGCTTTCAGATGAACAAACGACAGCTGTCGCTGCCAATATCAAACCTGCACAAAATAGTACTGATAAGAAAGACACCGCTCATGGTGAGCGCACTTCTTTGATTGAAGTAAAACAAGCTTTAACCTCGTCAGCACTAGAGCGGAGCAACGATCTCGCCTTTGAAAAAGCTCTCGAATCAACCTTGTCAGATCATCCTGAACAGGTTCCAGATGCTTTTGGATCATTGGTGGTCAATTACTCCGGAAGCCTGACTCAAACCTACGTTAGCAACAACCCAAACCATGATTCGACAGACAACGGCAAACCGATCATTAACCTTGCGGTGGAACAGCAGCTTCAAACCATCATCTTTGGTTGGGAGCTAGCACAGAACAACCCGATCAACTATTCGCTGGGATTAGAGCAGCTGTTTGAAGATCCAGAAGGCGACCTTCTCACCACCCGAATTTGGTTGGAAAACGCCAACGGGCTAAGTGTCCTTAATCAAGGACAAATCATGCTGCAAGGCGCACCAAGAGCATTCGACCAAACCACTTACTTAGCGGTATCAGCTCGTGATGACCACCACGGCACAGAAGACCATGCTTGGGTAACGACACGCTTTGAGCTACCAGCAGTAATCGAAGAACAAAATGATACCGAACACCCTCTCATTGATGGCATTGTGTATCGCCTGGAAACCACAAACTTACTTGGTGGGAAAAAATACGCCTATGAAGTGGTGTACTGTGAGGCATTTAAGTTTGTTGAGGAAGAAGTCTTCTATGCGGCTGCCAACAACAAAACCCATTGCCCTGAAGAGCATGAATTAAAGAAAGTCGGTCAGTATCAGATCAGCGATGAATCATTAATAGTGCAAACAAGCGACTCACAACAAATCTGGACCACCAAAAAGGTCTACACCTCACGCGTACACAAAGAAACCGAAAACTACTTCATCACTGTTTTCGACAATAATCGTTTCGAAAGCTACACCATGCAGAAGAACAAACGATCAATGGAAGAGCGTTTGAACGTCAACACAGGAGAGAAGCTGTATCAATCCGCCCGATTTGATCTGCTCATTCCGACTGCCGGTGGTTATCGCCATGCGCTTGCTGGTAACTATATTTTTGACCGACGCTTCGCTCAAGGTAATGAGTATTACGACGGTTTCGACTCAGATCTCAACATAGTCGCGTCTAATAACGACTTATTTGCTCATGAATTCTGTCAGTTTTGGGACACCTCAATCATCGCTGGTGAAGGGATGTTTAGCGATGTGATTTCTTATTCCAACAATACCTATTGCGCGACTGCTCCTAAACCGTCGGCATACGCTTATGTCTATTTCAACAATGACTACCATGCCAATGACGTTTTTCTTCAGGGTGAAGCTTATAGCTACATCTTGCGCCCACTTCCTCAATACGCCAATAGTGTAGAGGAGTTGAAAATGAATATGATTTATTACGACCCTATTAGTTCAAAAACCAATCACAAATGAGTAAAAGGTCAAAATAAGTATCTGTATTAAATAGCAGCCACCTCAAACCGCCATTCACTCCACTAATCAAGGCTACAAAAAAATATTAAAAGTTTTTTTACGGTTTTTTTGTGGCTTTTCGTGTCTTGAAGCCGCTTCCAAAACCGATCCAAAATGCGCTGCTTTTTCAATCTCACTAGTGAGATTGAAAGATAAAACGATAAAAAGCGACTTTCTCATTCGGAAATGAAACAAGGATTAAAACAATGAATAAGGTGAGTTTACTAGCAGCGTCAGTGGCTATCGCACTAACAGGTTGTGGTGGTTCAGATGGTGGTTCAAACGGTGGCAACTCTGGTGTAGTGATCACTGGCTTCGATGGCTACTTCAAAAATGCTGTGGTATTTGAAGATCTGAACAACAATGGTCAATGGGACACTAATGATACATTCCTTGGCCTAACCGATGAGAAAGGTCAGCTTAAAATCAAAGCAAAACCAGAAAGCACTCTGGCACTGCAAACTATCACGCCAAACGGCGCAAAACAGAAACAGCTTATCGCTTTAGATCCGACTTACGCAGGTACCTACACTGTAGATATGGATCACCCAAGCCAAGCGATGGCTCACGAACTGGTTTTCCGCGCACCAAACTCTTCTAACGTTATCTCGCCAATCACTGACCTTGTTGCAATTGAAATGGCAAACGACAGTGCACTAACGGAAGAAGAAGCAGTAGCAAAAGTAAACCAAGCACTTGGTGGTACGGAAGAAGCACCTATCGACCTATACAGCGATTTCGTTTCGGGTGTAGATAAAAGTGCCGAACTACATAAAACCGCTCAGATTCTGACTGAATCTAAAGCGCAAAACCCTGCGAACTACGAGAAAAAAGCGACTGAATTCGCGCAAGCTGCTGATCAAGAAGTAGACCGTCTGGTGGAGTCTGGTGCAGATATCAATGATCCAAACCTACGCCCAGTAATCACTGACAGCACACCAGAAAGCGAAAACCTAGCGCCAGAAACCGTAGTCAACAACAAGCTTGTTGTTAACGAAGACGTTGAAGAAGCAGCCGAAGAGAAGCTAGATAACCTACCTGAAATCGTAAAAGGCGCGAGCTTCGATGGTGTGGAGCTGAACATCGAAGGTCTATTTAAAGACAAAGACCAAAACCTGGTGACGCCTAAACTGTCTCACAACCTAGGTGGAACTGGTATCGAAGTTCGCATTGAAGGCAACCAATTGATTCTTTTGCCAGCTGCTGAAGTCACCAAAGCAGGTGAGTTCGAAATCATCCTAACAGCGGAAGATAAAGATTCTGCAGGCAAAGCGCTTTCTACTGTAAGCACTGTATTTGAGCTGGACATCGAAACAGCAAACCAAGCACCAATCGTCATTGAAGAAGAGCAAAAACGCCTTCAAAGTATCGTTGATGGCTGGCAGCTACAACAAGGTGAAGCTTTCGAGCAAACTCTCGATATCTCAGGTTTGTTCCAAGATAACGACGGTCAGATCACCGACTACTCGGCAGACTACGTAGAGATTGAAGGTCTATCAGCCATTGAAGATGGCAATGCGATTGTCACCATTAAAGGCACACCAACAAAAGCTGGCGAATCTGGTGCACTCCTTGCTATTAGCGCGACAGATGGTGATATCTGGGTACAGATTGCACTCAGCATGCCAGAAGTGAAAGAAGGTGCTACGCCGCCGCCAGTTGTACCAACGCTAGGCTTCACTATCGACCACTTTAACGGCAAAGCGGCAAAAATGGGCAGCTTCGCACGCAACGATGGTGAAATCGGTCATGCGATTCTTATGAAAGATACCGAAGGCCTACTATGGTGTTGGGGTTCAAATGATGATGAGCAAGGCGAAGAATACTCGGCAAACATCAGTGATAACCTAAGCAACTCTTGGGAATCAGAGTACGACCCATACGCGATTTTGGCAAAACTGGACAAGCTACCAAACTACGCGGCTTACCAAAACAAAGATTGTTGGGACGTAGAGATCAAAGACGGCAAATTGTACGACGATGAGGGTTCTGAGTACGAAATGCTTTACCAAAACAAAACCACACAAGGCGAATACCAAATCCTTGTGAAAATCGATGGTGATGAGTTGTTCTGGTTTGATTCAACCGATGCACCTTTCGCACAAGCACTACCAGTGAGCGAAAAGGTCGCAAACGGTAAGGTTGAATTTGATATGACGGTAGAGAGCGAGACCGTTGCTCAAGACGAAACTGAACTATTCTATGCTGCAGGTAAGTTTGAGTACGCTAACGGTGTTTACGAATACGAGTCTATCAAACCAGAAGGCTTCTACACTCCAGGTAACTGGACTATCTCTCTAGATAGCGAAACAAATCGCGAAACTTTGATTCTAGAAGAAACAGGCTCAGAGTCTGATTACAAAACTCGTCACCGTAATGTAAACCGCGAGTTTGGCGATTTCTACATCGGCATCAACTCAAGCGTTGAACAAAACGGTTGGGTATCAGCCCCAGAGTTCGGTCTGTACTCACACTCTCAAGAAGCAATAGAAAAAGTGATGGAATCACTGCCTTTAATTGAAGATTAATGAGTAAATACGGTTTAATTCGAGCAAAACCTTGTTGCAATCATATTCACTTACAACGCCGACGCAGAACCTTTTGGGAAAAATGCAAAGGCATCAAAGAAGTGTATTGCTGCTCTAATTGCCACAGGGAAACCTATCTCAAATAACTCTTCTATTTGATGCTACTGAAAAGCCCCGCACTTGCGGGGCTCTTTTGTATCCGTTTAATTACTTAACGCAAACCACGTTAAGTAACGAAGTGCCCGTGAGCTGATTAGGTTCTCGGTCGGCAAACAAGCCCTTCTTATCTTTACCCCAGTAAGGCAACTGCAGCGGCCAGTTATTTTTCTCCATCACCCCAGACGCACGCAGCGTTTTGAATTCCGAGGCGCTCGCTAAGTCCATACTTAGTTGCTGACATACCTTTTGTGAGCTCGCATAGTTTAAGCGGTTCCAAGGCTTTCCATGTTCCATATAGAACTGGTTGTTGTTCTCGACCAAGTACGGCACCACAAACGTTTTACCTTGCAGAATCGTCTTCAATCGTACCTGTACTGTATCGTTACTGATAATAGGTTGAGCAGGCTTAGGCGCTTGGGTAGGTTTCGCCACTGGTTGAGAAGCTTGCTTCGGTACTGCCTTAGCAGGCGCCTCTTTTGCCTTAAATGCATCCGTATTAGAGCGAGTCGCGGCTACTGGAGCAACTGGTGTCACAGGCTTTGCCTTCGCGGCAGGCTTCGGCATCGGCTTAGTTTGCTTCACTGGCTCTGACGTACCTTTGCCAACCACACGAATAAACGCTTCTTTATAGGTCGACAAAGTTTTAACTCGCTGCAAGTCCTGCGAGGCTTGGGCAAATTCAGTATAAGGACCGATAAGGCAACGATAGCCTTTTTGCTCTGGCTTCATCCAAACATCCGTGGTGATTTTGCCGTAGATCGGCTTCGCTTTGGCTAAAGACATCGGCTTTGGCAACAGACCACATTGGATCCAGAAGAAGTCATTGCCTCCTTGCGGCACTTTCTTTCCCCACAGCCCTTTCCCGATCGGACAAGATTGCTCTAGAACTGGCAGCTCTTTGTTGCTGGCTTGAGAGGCCTGACAAAGAAAATCGTCCGCCAATACAGGACTCGCAAATTGGGCGCACGCCACCAGCAACCCAAGGCTCAAGCCGGATTGGACGATACGAGAGGAGTGGTGTGCCTTTTTCATTTCCATACGCTTCACTCTAAACAGTAGGTGATGAAATTATCGCGACAAAGCGTCAATAAAATATGCATAAAAACTGATAAGCAAAAAAAGAGCCGGAATTGCATCCGGCTCTCAGTTTAGGAAGAAATTTATTAAATTGGCAACCTATATAGCCCAATTTATTTGATGACTAACCTTTGTAGATTTTCGGGTTAAATACATCACGTAGCCAGTCACCCAGTAGGTTAATCACCAATACCAGCGTTACTAGCACGATACCTGGGAAGGCAGTAATCCACCAAGCACCAGAGAAGATGTAGTTAAAGCCGATGCTGATCAAGGCACCCAGTGACGGCTGGTCTACAGGAAGACCTAAGCCTAGGAATGACAGCGCTGCTTCCGACATGATCGCGTTCGCTACCTGCACTGTCGAGATAACCAAGATTGGCGATAGACAGTTCGGCAGAATGTGACGGAACATGATGCGCGGCGCTTTAAAGCCCATCACACGCGCCGCTTCGACATATTCTTTCTTCTTCTCTGCCAATACCGAAGCACGAATGGTACGTGCGTATTGCGGCCATTCTGCCACGCCGATGATCACCACCAGCATGACCACCGCGTATTGGCTGTAAAAATCACTGCCAAAGCTGGCTTTGAAGATTGCCGAGACGATGATCGCCACCATCATGGTCGAGAACGACAACTGCACATCAGCAAAACGCATCAAGAAGCTATCAATACGGCCGCCGAAGTAACCCGCAGACAAGCCAATGATGATGCCCAGTACTAACTGAAGAGCAACCGCAAGAAAGCCGATAGTCAGAGACAAGCGAGAGCCGTAAAGAATGGTCGATAAAATATCGCGGCCTTGCTCATCAGTACCTAACACAAAACGCTCATCGCCACCTTCCATCCAAGACGGTGGCAACTCAGAATCCATGATGTCGATGGACGTGAGATCATAAGGGTCAGTCGGTGCAAGTACAGGGGCAGCAATAGCCAACACCAAAAACACCATAAATACGGTGAAGCTGGCCATCGCGACTTTATCGCGCTTAAAGTAGTACAAGAAATCCGAGTTTTTAAAACGTTGCCACGCAGAAGGTACAGCTTCAGGAGCGGCCGTTACATTTGATTGGCTCATGGTTAAGCTCCTTTTCCAGTTAGGTTCACTGTTGGGTTGATGATGCCGTACAGCAAATCAACAATGGTATTGGTTACCACGAAAATCAGACCAACAAAGATAACGTAAGCAGTGATCAACGGTGTATCTACACGGTTGATTGCCTCAAGGAAAAGAAAGCCCGTCCCCGGCCACTGGAACACGGTTTCAGTAAGAATGGTGTAAGCCACCATGGTACCAATCTGCACGCCACCCACCGTCAAAACAGGTAACATGGTGTTTTTAAGTGCATGTTGGTAATAGATTTTGTTTAAGTTCAGGCCTTTTGCTTTGGCGAACTTGATGTATTCCGAGCTCAGTACTTCCAGCATTTCTGAACGGACCAAACGGATGAACAGCGGCAACATGATCGAAGCCAGTGCTACACAAGGTAGAATCAAGTGCTTGATGCCATCAATGGTAAAGAAGCCTGATTCCCAACCAAGCACATTAGCGGTCTCGCCCCGCCCGTAGGAAGGTAGCCAGCCCAGCTCAATGGAGAAGACGTACATCAGCATGATTGCGGTTAAGAACACCGGAATCGAGATACCGACACTACTCATCGCCATGACGAATTTCGTAAAAATACTCTTAGGATGGATCGCGGAATACACGCCAAGTGGTATAGAGAAAACAATAATGATGAGCGTCGCACCAAACACGAGCTCTAGCGTCGCCACCAGCTTATCGAGAATTACCTCAACCGCAGGTCGCTTGAAGAAGTAAGATGTACCTAAATCACCTTGCAGTGCATTGCCCACAAAGCGAGTGTACTTTGTGATAAAGGGATCGTTCAGGCCCAGTTCGTCACGCAGCGCTTGGCGCTCCGATTCTGAAACCGACTGACCTACAAGCTCACGCAGCGGGTCACCCAGGTTATCCTGAATGGCAAACGCCACCAAACTGATCACAAACATCACTATCAGTGCCTGAAACAGGCGCTTGACCAGAAACGAAAACATTCCTTGCCCCTTAACTATCCATAGATCTCTATTCAGAGAGAAAATTCAGTCTGTAAAACCAACTCAGTCCGACTGAAACAAAACTGAGTCGAGTGCTTTAAGTTGAGGAGGGACACCTATCCCTCCTCAAAATCGACTAACCGTGATTATTCAACCACTAGGTCACCGAAGTAAGGCATTACCATTGGGTTAACGATGTCTGCCGCTTTCAAGTTAGACTTCGCGCCCCACGCTTCACTTTGCCAGTGTAGCGGTACGAATGCTGCGTCGTTGTATAGCGTTGCTTCTACACCTTTCAGCATTGCTGCACGTTTCGCTGGATCCGTTTCTACGTTCGCTGCTTCAACCACTTTGTCCATTTCTGGGTTTGAGTAGTAACCACAGTTGTACTGACCACGGCCCGTTTCTTCGTTACGAGTCATAGTTAGGAACTCGTTGAAGTTCGCCGAATCTTCCGTATCTGAGTGCCAACCGATCATCAGCATGTCTGCCGCACACTTGTCGAACTCTGGCCAGTATTGCGCTTTTGGCATCGTCTTCAGATCAACCTTGATGCCGATCTTAGACAGCATTGCCGCCGCCGCTTGCGCTACTTTCGCATCGTTCACGTAACGGTTGTTTGGTGCGATCATCGTTAGCGTTAGGCCATCTTCGTAGCCCGCTTCTTTCATCAGCGCTTTCGCTTTCTTCAGATCGTAGCGAGGAACCAACTTGTCATCGTGACCCACGTAACCTGAAGGGCTTTGTTGACCAGCTGCCGTTGCGAAGCCTTTCATGATTTTCTTCACGATGCCTTCGTTATTGATTGCGTGAACAATCGCTTGGCGAACGCGAACGTCTTTCAGTGCTTCATTGCTGTTTTGGTTTAGTTGGAACGTGATGATACGCGTACCAGGTAGCGTTACTAGGTCGATGCCGTCTGCATCTTTCACACGTTTGTGATCGTTTGGCGCAACAGGGTGAATCATGTCAACGCCGCCAGAAAGTAGCGCTGCTACACGAGTTGCGTCTTCTTTAATTGGTACAAGCGTTAGCTTATCAACGTTACCTTTCGACTCTTTGTCCCAGTAATCTTTAAAGCGTTCGAATTCCACTTTTACGCCCTGCTCACGAGAAGTCACAATGAATGGACCCGTGCCAGATACGTTAGTCGATGCAAATGAGTTACCGTGCTTCACTAGCTCAGACTTGTCTTTGCCATCTTCTGTCTTACCAGAGTAAAACTTGCTGTCCATTGGGAAGATGTAAGTCGCCGTTTGCAGAACAAGTGGGTAAGGACCTTTAGTCACGAGATCCACTGTGTAGTCGTCAACCTTCACGATTTTTTCGTACGGGTCGAAGATAGCTTTGAAATCTGGAGAGCTTTGTAGACGTTCGAAAGTCCATACTACGTCGTCCGCCGTCATGTCATTCCCAGAGTGAAACTTAACACCTTGGCGCAGCTTGAAACGTACCGTTGTATCGTTCACACGTTCCCAGCTTTCTGCTAGACGAGGTTCAAAGTCCATGTCTTGTGTGAAACGAACTAGTGGATCAAATACCATGTGTGACATTTGCAGCGTACCGCCTGATAGCTGCTCATGCGGGTCTAGCGATACTGGGTCAGCTGCGTAGCCAACTTTGATATCTGCTGCCAATGCGTTAAAGCTTAGGCCCGCTGCCATTAGCGCCACTGCTAATTTGCTTTTCATGGTTTTCATTTGCATAACTCCTTCATGCGGGAATTCGAATCCCTTGTTGTGTTTGCGTCTTTGTTATGACTAAGGTTTGTTGACCTTGATGGTCAGCCAAGCGAAAAACTTGGTTTATGCCGTTTTGATTTCTTCTCTCAAGCCTGTGAATTCAGGCATCAGAGAAATCAGTTTCTTGCTGTATTCATGCTGAGGAGCGGTAAATAGCTGCTCAGTTGGCGCCACTTCCAGTAGCGTACCCATCTGCATCACACCCACTCGGTCACACATTTGGCGAATAACCGGTAAGTCGTGGCTGATAAACAGCATGGTGAGGTTGAGCTCACTTTGCAGATCTTTTAGCAAGTTCAGAATTTGTGCCTGTACCGATACATCCAACGCTGATGTCGGTTCGTCACAAATCAGTAGTCGAGGACGGGTCGCCAGTGCGCGCGCAATTGAAATACGTTGACGCTGACCACCGGAGAATTCATGAGGGTATTTCACGCCCGCCATTTTGCCCAAACCTACGTGATCAAGCAGGTCATTCACAATCTGACGCGTTTCCACTTCATTCTTAGTGAGCTTATGGAAACGAATTGGCTCCGCGATGATGTCGAAAATCTTCATTCGCGGGTTCATTGAGGTGTATGGGTTTTGGAAAACCATCTGCATTTGACGACGCAGCGGACGGCGTGCTTTTTCTGATTTCAGCGCCGTTAGGTCAATGCCTTCAAAGCTTACTTGCCCTGAGTTTGGTTCATACAAACCTGCAATCACACGTGCGATGGTCGACTTACCTGAGCCAGATTCACCCACCAAGCCAAACGTCTCACCTTCGTGCACTTCAAAGCTGACATTGTTTGAGGCCTGCACATATTCGCGGCGGCTTTCAAACAACGAATCTTTGGTCACGAAGCGTAGATTTACGTTCTTCACATCCAATAGAGGGCCTGTGTATTCGCGTTGGTCTTGGCTTTGACCTAGCCAGTGGTTCTTAATGTCCAGTTCTTGTAGCTCTGTCGCTTCTTCGATATAGCTGACCAACGGGAAGCGATCGAGTTTTACATCAGAACGAGGAACGGCTGAAATTAGGCTGCGTGTGTATGGGTGATCAGGATCGCCCAACACTTTAGCGGTTGGACCAAACTCCACCAAATCACCGCGGTACATAACTGCCACACGGTCAGTCACGTTTGAAACCACACCCATGTCGTGCGTCACCAACATACAACCTACGTTGTTCTTGATACACAGTTCACGGATAAGGTTTAGGATTTGGTCTTGGATTGATACGTCGAGTGCCGTAGTTGGCTCATCGGCAATGATCAGGTCTGGCTCGCCAGCCAGTGCGATAGCAATAACCACACGCTGACGCATACCGCCAGAGAATTGGTGTGGATACTGTTTAAGACGGTTTTCAGGTTGCGGAATGCCAACCTGCTGCATTAGAGAAAGCGCGCGTTGATACGCCTCTTCATCCGACACCTTCATATTGGCGTGGATGGTTTCTTTCAATTGCTGCTCAACCGTAAATAGTGGGTTAAGCGAGGTCATTGGATCTTGGAAGATAAAGCCAATCTTAGAGCCGCGAACCTTACGCATCGCTTCTGGTGTTAAGCCAGATATTTTTTCGCCATCAAGGTACACATCGCCACTGGCAACACGACCCGGAGGGCTAAGCAAATCAATAACGGCGTTACCAACGGTGGATTTACCCGCACCTGATTCGCCAACAACACCCACAATTTCGCCACGATCGATATGAAAAGAAAGCGATTTCACGGCCGCATGGACACCGTGACGGGATGGATATTCAATACGAAGGTTTTTCACCTCTAATAGTGACATTTCAGACCTCTACTGCCTTGTCTGTGGTATCGAATCGCGCAATAAAAGCGCCATTCATCACCTGAATGAATCCGTTCAAATTCAGAATAATACTCTGAAATCTTAATGCGGAGACAATTTGGCAAAAATTACACAAAAAAGCAACAATTAAAGTATATTCCGCCGAAAAAACATTATTTACACGCACAATGAGCGAATAGAAATGCATTAACAAGTATTTAACCATTTTCATAACACACCATTTTTGTGCGCTATGCACCAATAAAAACAGAAAAATGCTCTAAGTTTACGCATAAAGCCACTATTGACAGTATCCCTATTATTCACGCAATACCATTAACATTTACCAAACAATATTCCGTTCTTATTGGGGCTTTTCGACATAAAATGTTACTAACAAAATAGTCTGCATACATAAAAAGCCAAAATCTCCACACAACTAAAGCGGTGAAAACGTGAGCAGTTCGGCAAAACAAATGAAATCCGTCACCTAATCTTGGTTATGCGTCAGTTATGCGATTTCGTGATTAAGTCACTTCGGGCAGGAGAAAAAATACATGGCTGTTCATCTTCTTTTAGGCATTAAAAACGATGTGGAAGCATTGATTTTGCGCTTTCCACTGTCATTTTGAGTGAGATAAGAGATAATCAAACTCTAACGTTGAGTAGTGAATGAAGGAGCCCCTGTGCTTAAAGCGATATTTTTTGATATGGACGAGACTTTATGTGGCACATCTCAAGCTGATAGAGTAGCAGGACAAGAGTTTGCCAACTGGATTGCTCAAACTTACCCTCAGGTCGCTGACTCCACAGCCTTCGTGCAACGCTACTTACAAGGTGTGTATAAGAAGCTAAACCACGAATTCCCTCAGCTTATTGCTCTATTGCCAGATGAAAATGCGTTCCGCTGCGGTTTAATCCAAACCATCTTGGCAGAGCAAGGTATCGAGATCGATGCAGAACAAGCGCAACAGGCACAAAGCTTCTTCGATTCAGCTCGAATGGGTGCTTTTACCTTCTTCCCAGGCGTGAAGGAAATGCTGACTGAGCTACGCCAACACTACAAATTGGTGGTAATCACTAACGGCCCTATCTTCTCCCAACATCCAAAGCTCAAAGCGACACAAATGAGTGAATGGGTGGATCACATCATCGTGGGTGGCGAAGAGCCAGAAGAGAAGCCTGCGGCAAGCATCTTCCACAAAGCACTCAACCTTGTAGATGTAAAACCAGAAGAGGCGATTCATATTGGCGACTCTCTACCAGCAGATATCGCGGGTGCCAACAATATGGGCATTCTGAGTGTGTGGGTTAACGAGGCAGGCGCAGCGAATCCAACCGATATCAAACCAAGCTATGAAGTGAAAGAGACGGTTGAGCTCAAAGAAATTCTAAAAACGCTCGCTCAATAAAGCACTCAACTCAAGAAATACAAAGCCCCAGCCATCGTGCTGGGGTTTCTTTTATCAGCTCGAAAAGCATTTGGATCATGGGTGGTCAAAAGCTCCCAGAGCTGTACATTGTTGGCGGAATTGAAAATAGAGTGAAGATTTTTGAGAGTAAGAAATGGAAAAAGCCCCAGTCTTTCAACTGAGGCTTTAAATCGTAGTCGGTGAAGAGCCATATTCTAACTTCAGGCGAAGCCCATATGGGTTCCAATCCATTGAAATATTGCCGACTCATCTAGTCCAAGCAATATCACTAGCTCTAAAACGACGAAAGCCTGCTAAGAAGCAGGCTTTCTAATAGTGGTCGGTGAAGAGGGATTCGAACCCCCGACCCTCTGGTCCCAAACCAGATGCGCTACCAAGCTGCGCTATTCACCGAACTGTATTTGCTGATTCTCTCAAATCAGACTGGATACTTCAACTAAGAAGTCACCTAAATTAATGGGGTGGCTAACGAGATTCGAACTCGCGACCACCGGAATCACAATCCAGGGCTCTACCAACTGAGCTATAGCCACCATCAATTTTTCTGTTTACCGCTTATTATAGCCATAAACTAAATAGTGGTCGGTGAAGAGGGATTCGAACCCCCGACCCTCTGGTCCCAAACCAGATGCGCTACCAAGCTGCGCTATTCACCGACGAATTTTGTTTCGATTCTTGGGATATTTGAATCAAAACTGGAAACTTCATTAATTTAATGAGTTACCAAAATTAATGGGGTGGCTAACGAGATTCGAACTCGCGACCACCGGAATCACAATCCAGGGCTCTACCAACTGAGCTATAGCCACCACTATTGTTCGTGCCGTTAATTTGTATTCCGGAATGGCACGCCCGAAAGGATTCGAACCTTCGACCTTTGGCTCCGGAGGCCAACGCTCTATCCAACTGAGCTACGGGCGCATGCCCCATCGGCGGAGAGGAATAATACGGATATCACACTATGCCGTCTAGTACTTTTTTTACTTTTTTTCTCGTTTGGTCTCTTTTTCGACAGTTATCTGCCTTTAAAGTGAATTTTTGATGTGATTCACGCCCTGTCATGGATAACTTGTTGTTTATTGCAACAAGTTATCGGGATATAATCACCCATTATTTACATTGATTTAACAGCTACAACCTGGTTGTTCAATCACTCTAGACCGTTAGATAAGGTTTTCTGCTCACTATAGAAGCAATCGCGTAAAACTTTCTCCAACGGCTCTAAATACTCTAACTATATAAATAGGTAAGTCACTTACCTCGGGAATGTGAAGTGGGTTTAATGGATATGTCTCGACGAATGATTAGCGTTTTGTTCGCTGCCTTAACTTTTTCTACGGCAGCTTTAGCTTCTGACATCAGCCAAACTGAATACGATGCGATCGCAGAACGCATCAAACCTGTCGGTGATGTTTATCTTGCAGGTGCAGAACCAGTAAAAGCAGAGCCAACTGGTCCGCGCGATGGTGCGGCAGTTTATGGTACTTTCTGTATTGCTTGTCACGCATCAGGCGTAAACGGCGCACCAAAAACTGGTGATGCGGGCGATTGGGCACCACGTATTGCACAAGGCAAAGACGTGCTGACTAACCACGCAATCCAAGGCTTCAACGCGATGCCAGCAAAAGGCACGTGTATGGACTGTTCTGATGACGAAATCATCGCAGCCATCGACCACATGATTGAAGGTCTATAATAAAGACATCAACGAAAAAGGCTTGCCACTTGGCAAGCCTTTTTGTTTTTAGCAAGTTAGAGCCACGTTGTTCTATTTCTTAAACATTGCTCGAATATTAGCGATGTGTGCTTGGCCTTTTGCCATACGCTCTTCTGCCGATACCGGCTTTTTGTTTGCTTCCCATTCAACGTCATCAAATGGTAGTTCATCCAAGAAGCGGCTTTGCGTCGGCTTGATCAATTCACCAAACTGTCGGCGTTCCTTACACATGGTAAACGTCAGTTCACGCTGCGCACGAGTAATGCCCACGTACATTAGACGACGTTCTTCTTCAACGTTATCTTCATCAATACTGGTTTGGTGCGGTAGAATGCCCTCTTCCGAACCAATCAAGTACACGAACGGAAACTCTAGACCTTTTGAAGCATGCAGGGTCATCAATTGAACCGCATCACTGTCCTCATCTTCTTCACCGCGCTCCATCATGTCGCGCAAAGTAAGACGCTGAACCACCTCTTTTAACGTCTTCTCTTCTTGATCGTAGTTGTCACCTTCTAGGTCGGCCACAATCCAAGAGTAAAGGTCAGAAACGTTCTTCATGCGCATTTCAGCCGCTTTCGGACTTGCTGAGGTTTCGTATAACCAATCTTCGTAATGAATATCACGTACGAGCGAGCGCACCGCTTCAACCGTATCGCCACGCTCGGCTTGATCGGCAATCGCCACCAACCATTGAGTAAAGCGGCGTAGGTTATCTAAACCACGGCCGGTTAGGTGCTGCTCCAATCCCATTTCAAAGCTGACTTCAAACAAGCTCTTACCACGCATGTTGGCGTAGCTACCCAATTTCTCTAGGGTCACCGGACCAATCTCACGACGCGGCGTATTCACAATGCGTAGGAACGCGTTGTCATCATCTGGGTTCACCAATACGCGTAGGTAAGCCATGATGTCTTTGATCTCCGCTCGAGCGAAGAAAGACGTGCCGCCAGAAAGTTTGTATGGCACACGGTTTTGCATCAGTGACTTTTCAATCAAACGTGATTGGTGGTTACCACGATACAAAATCGCATAGTCTTTATATTCGGTGCGGTTGAGGAACTTGTGCGCAATCAATTCACCCGTTACGCGCTCCGCTTCGTGCTCTTCATTCTTCGCCAGTAACACTTTGAGTTTTTCGCCGTCAGGAATTTCCGAGAACAGCGATTTCTCATACACGTGTGGGTTATTCGCGATCAAGATGTTAGCTGCACGCAGGATACGGCTAGTGGAACGGTAATTCTGCTCCAACTTAATCAAGCGCAAATTTGGGTAATCTTCACCAAGCAATACTAAGTTTTGCGGTTTAGCACCACGCCATGAATAGATAGATTGGTCATCGTCACCTACGACGGTCAAACGACCACGCTCGCCAACGATTAACTTCACCAAGTCATATTGGCTAGTGTTGGTATCTTGATATTCGTCCACCAATAGGTAGCGAATGCGGTTCTGCCAACGTTGACGCACTTCTTCATTGTTACGTAGCAACTGCACTGGCAGAGAAATCAGGTCATCAAAGTCGAGCGCGTTGTACGCCTTCATCTGCTTCTGATACATTTCAAAACAGAACGCAAATAGCTGTTGTTGCTCACCTTGAGCCAACGCCTTGGCTTGCTCTGGTGTCAGCATGTCGTTCTTCCAGTTGGAAATACAACTTAACAACTGACGCAGCAGATCTTTATCGCCGTCTAGCTGCTTTTCTGTTAGCTCTTTAAGAAGCGCAAGCTGGTCTTGATCATCAAACAGTGAGAAACCGGCTTTCAAGCCAAGATGTTTGTACTCTCGCTTGATGATGTTGAGCCCCAAGGTGTGGAAGGTCGAGACCATCAGACCTTTCGATTCAGCTTTA
This sequence comes from Vibrio sp. LB10LO1, assembly GCF_010092875.1. Classification (NCBI taxonomy): domain Bacteria; kingdom Pseudomonadati; phylum Pseudomonadota; class Gammaproteobacteria; order Vibrionales; family Vibrionaceae; genus Vibrio; species Vibrio sp. LB10LO1. The sequence goes on along the minus strand of NZ_JAADJW010000015.1, from coordinate 9,281 downwards.
CCTAGTGTCTGACCAACACGCTCTTTCATCTCACGCGCAGCTTTATTGGTAAAGGTTACCGCAGCAATATTACGTGCCTTATAGCCACACTGCTGAACCAAATAAGCGATTTTATTGGTAATTACACGAGTTTTACCCGAGCCCGCCCCAGCAAGTACCAAGCATGGGCCTGATACGTACTTAACGGCTTCGTCTTGTCTAGGGTTCAGCTTCATAAAAATTCTCTGCGGGTGGAAATAGTGGCGCCTATGATAAAGGGGTGACCGTGGGAAAGCTACGGCGATTTTCACGTAATTTTTACACGAACAGATGCAACATTTTGTTGCATAAGTGACCAGTCTTTACGCTATAATGAATGAACGTTCATTCATTGGGTGGTGGGGTTATGACCAATAACACTACTGGAGATAAATACGAGCAAATCATTGCTGCTGCTGAACGCTTAATCGCGGAGTCCGGCTTTCATGGCCTATCCATGCAAAAGCTTGCGACAGAAGCAGGTGTCGCAGCTGGCACGATTTATCGATATTTCTCAGATAAAGAACATCTTTTGGAAGAAGTTCGCCTTACCGTTACCAAACGTATTGCGGACGCCGTTCAAGCGGATGTTCATGACGATATGCCCCTGAAAGAACGTTACCGCACTATGTGGCTCAATATTTGGCATCTTGCTGGTTCAAATTTAGACACCTTAAGCAATCGTGTCCAATATGAGTCATTACCTTGTGCAAATCGTAAAGGAGCTCGGGAACTTGAAAGGCAAATGTTTGCCCAAGTAGATCGTCTTTTCGATCAAGGTAAGGCAGAGGGAGTATTCAAACCCCTTGATAACGAAATTCTTTCAGGGTTGAGTTTCGAAGCTAGTGTTGCGCTTGCTAGAAAACATGCTTTGGGATTTTATCAGTTGGATGAAGACGCGTTGGAAGCAGCCGTTGAAGCCAGCTGGGATGCAATTATTAAACACTAACTTGGAGTTCTTAATAGAATGAAAAAGTGGACTTTCTTTATGTTGCTTATCGCAGTCCTCCTGTTCGGGAGCGTGATAGGTTTCAACTTATTCAAGCAACAAAAAATTGCTGAATACATGGCGAATCGTCCGGAACCAGAATTCCCAGTAACCGTAACAGAAGTAAAAGCGGTTGATTGGGTACCTGTGATCGAAGCGATCGGCTTTATTGAACCTAACCAAGGTGTCACTATTGCTAACGAAACCAGCGGTGTAATCGATAAGATTTCATTCGACTCTGGTACTCAAGTGGAAGAAGGTCAGCCTCTCGTGCACCTAGACTCTGACGTTGAGAAAGCAAACTTAAAGAGCTCACAAGCGAAACTTCCAGCAGCTCAAGCTAAGTACAAACGCTACCAAGGCCTTTTCAAGAAAGGTTCTATCTCTAAAGAAGCGTACGACGAGGCTGAAGCAAACTACTTCTCACTTAAAGCGGATATCGAAAGCCTGAAGGCAACCATCGACCGCCGTGAAATCAAAGCGCCTTTTGCTGGTGTAGTTGGTATTCGTAACGTTTATCTTGGTCAATACCTACAAGCAGGTACTGACATCGTGCGTCTTGAAGACACAACGGTAATGCGCCTGCGTTTCACCGTGCCTCAAACAGACATCTCTCGCATCAAGCTCGACCAAGAAGTAGACATCTTTGTCGATGCTTACCCTGATAAGCCATTCAAAGGTTCTATCTCTGCTATCGAGCCCGCGGTTAACGTTCAAAGTGGTCTGATCCAAGTTCAAGCTGACATTCCAAACAGCGATGGCAAACTTCGCAGCGGTATGTTCGCTCGTGCAAACATCATTCTGCCTAAGCTAGAAAACCAAGTAACGCTACCACAAACAGCTATCACGTTTACGCTATACGGCGACAACGTCTACATCGTGACTGAAGAAGACGGTGAAAAACGTGTTAAACAACACGTTGTGAAAGTGGGTGAGCGTACTAAAGACATCGCGCATATCCTTGAAGGCGTGAAACCAGGTGACGTGGTGGTCACGTCGGGTCAAATCCGTCTAAGTAACCACGCGAAAGTGACCATCGTTGAAGATTCGGCACTGACACCACCTGCTGAAACACCAATGCTTTAATTGGAGGCATCATGCGCTTTACTGATGTTTTTATTAAACGTCCAGTTTTAGCGGTATCGATCAGCTTTTTGATTGCGTTGCTTGGTTTACAAGCCGTATTCAAGATGCAAGTTCGTGAATACCCTGAAATGACAAACACGGTGGTTACCGTAACCACCAGTTATTACGGTGCGAGTGCCGACCTGATCCAAGGCTTTATTACTCAGCCTTTGGAGCAAGCCGTCGCGCAGGCCGATAATATCGACTATATGACTTCATCCTCGGTACTTGGTACGTCTACCATTACCGTAAACATGAAGCTGAACACTGACCCGAATGCGGCGCTGTCTGACATTCTAGCGAAAACCAACTCGGTTCGTTCACAGCTTCCAAAAGAAGCGGAAGACCCGACAGTAACCATGTCGACTGGCTCGACTACCGCGGTACTATACATCGGTTTCACCAGTGACGAGTTGTCTTCGAGCCAGATCACCGACTACCTTGAGCGTGTAATTAACCCGCAGCTATTTACGGTAAACGGTGTATCGAAAGTTGACCTATACGGTGGTATGAAATACGCGCTACGCGTATGGCTAGATCCAGCAAAAATGGGCGCACTTAAGCTGACAGCAACCGACGTGATGACGGTACTAAACGCCAACAACTATCAGTCGGCAACCGGTCAGGCGACAGGTGAATTCGTGCTTTACAATGGTAGCGCAGATACTCAAGTATCCAACGTTGCTGAACTCGAAGCGCTGGTTGTTAAAACTGGTGAAGGTGACGTCATTCGTCTTGGCGACATTGCGAAAGTGACCTTAGAGAAGAGCCACGACGTTTACCGCGCAAGTGCGAACGGTCAAGAGGCTGTAGTTGCAGCGATCAACGCGGCACCAAGTGCTAACCCAATCAACATCGCGGCAGATGTGCTGAAACTTTTACCTCAATTAGAGCGTAACTTGCCAAGCAACATCAAAATGAACGTGATGTACGACTCAACTATCGCCATCAACGAATCTATTCACGAAGTTGTGAAAACCATTCTTGAAGCGGCAGTTATCGTACTTGTGGTAATCACTCTGTTCCTTGGTTCATTCCGTGCGGTAATCATCCCTATCGTTACTATCCCACTATCATTGATTGGTGTTGCGATGGTAATGCAGGCGATGGGCTTCTCGTGGAACTTGATGACACTTCTGGCAATGGTACTCGCCATCGGCCTGGTGGTGGATGACGCGATCGTGGTTCTTGAGAACGTCGACCGTCACATTAAAGAAGGGGAATCCCCGTTCCGTGCAGCCATCATAGGTACGCGTGAAATTGCGGTTCCTGTAATTGCAATGACTCTAACGCTGGGTGCAGTATACGCGCCAATCGCGTTGATGGGCGGTATTACAGGCTCGCTATTTAAAGAGTTCGCGTTAACCCTAGCTGGTGCAGTATTTGTGTCCGGTATCATCGCTCTGACTCTGTCACCGATGATGTGTTCAAAAATGCTTAAGGCAAACGAAGAACCAAGTAAGTTTGAACAAAAAGTGCATCACGTATTGGATGGCATGACCAACCGCTACGAGAAAATGCTGACTGCTGTTATGGCCCACCGCCCAGTGATCATTGCTTTCGCAATCATCGTATTCGCAACGCTACCGATTCTGTTTAAGTTCATTCCAAGTGAGCTGGCTCCTTCAGAAGATAAAGGCGTTGTCGTACTGATGGGTACAGCACCGTCGAACGCGAACTTGGATTACATCCAAAACACCATGAACGACGTCAACAAGATTCTGTCTGATCAGCCAGAAGTGGAATACGCTCAGGTGTTTAACGGTGTACCAAACTCAAACCAGGCGTTCGGTCTAGCGACTCTGAAACCTTGGAGTGAGCGTGAGGCAAGCCAAGCAGATATTACCAAGCGTGTAGGTGAGTTAGTTTCTCACGTACCGGGCATGTCTGTAACCGCATTCCAGATGCCAGAACTTCCTGGTGCCGGTTCAGGTCTACCGATTCAGTTCGTTATCACTACGCCAAACAGCTTCGAGAGCTTGTTTACTATCGCAAGTGACATCCTAGCTGATGTGTCTACTAGCCCTATGTTTGTCTACTCGGATCTGGATCTAAACTACGATTCAGCAACGATGAAGATCAGCATCGACAAAGACAAGGCTGGTGCATACGGCGTGACCATGCAAGACATTGGTGTAACGCTAAGTACCATGATGGCAGACGGTTACGTAAACCGCATCGACCTAAATGGTCGTTCATATGAGGTTATCCCTCAAGTTGAACGTAAATGGCGTCTAAACCCAGAGTCGATGAAGAACTACTACGTACGCTCAGTTGACGGTAAAGCAGTGCCACTGGGTAGCTTGATCACGATTGATGTTGTCGCAGAACCTCGCTCACTGCCTCACTTCAACCAGCTAAACTCAGCAACCGTTGGTGCAGTACCTTCACCAGGTGTTGCAATGGGTGATGCAATCAACTGGTTCGAAGACGTGGCACAAAACAAACTGCCATCAGGCTACAACCATGACTACATGGGTGAGGCTCGTCAGTTTGTAACGGAAGGTAGCGCACTATACGCAACATTCGGCTTGGCCTTGGCGATCATCTTCCTAGTACTAGCGATTCAATTCGAATCTATCCGCGATCCAATCGTAATCATGGTATCGGTGCCACTAGCGGTATGTGGTGCGTTGATTGCTCTGGCGTGGGGTACGGCATCGATGAACATCTACTCACAGGTTGGTTTGATTACTCTGGTTGGTCTGATCACCAAGCACGGTATCTTGATCTGTGAGGTAGCGAAAGAAGAGCAGTTACACAACAAACTGTCTCGTATCGATGCGGTAATGGAAGCGGCGAAAGTTCGTCTACGTCCAATCCTGATGACAACAGCGGCGATGATTGCAGGTCTAATCCCACTGATGTACGCAACAGGCGCAGGTGCGGCTCAACGCTTCAGTATCGGTATCGTAATCGTTGCTGGTCTAGCGATCGGTACACTGTTTACGCTATTCGTACTGCCTGTGATTTACAGCTACCTAGCTGAGAAACACAAACCACTGCCAGTGTTTGTTGAAGACAAAGACTTGGAAAAGCTAGCTCGAGTAGATGAAGCAAAAGCTGCTCATCGCGAATTAGCTGATAACAAGTAAGCATAAAGCACTAAGAAAAAGGTCACCTCGGTGACCTTTTTTATTGCTGCTCTCTTTTTTGCCATCTAAATGGCGACTTTCCCGTATCATTTACATAGAATGTGGGCAAATCAAAAGGAGTTTTAGCCACTATGTTTGACCCAAAGAAATTAGAGCAAATCGCTAAACAAATTCACGAATCAATGCCACAGCCAGTAAAAGAACTAGGCGCGGATGTTGATCAAAAAGTTCGCCAAGTAATCCAAGGTCAGCTAAACAAGCTAGACGTAGTTAGCCGCGAAGAATTCGACGTACAAACTCAAGTTCTGCTGCGTACTCGTCAAAAGCTGACAGAAATGGAAAAGAAATTAACAGAGCTTGAAGAAAAGCTCGCTGATAAATAAGCGAAAAGCGACAAGAAAATTATAAGGGTTGATGTGAGAACATCAGCCCTTTTTGTTTATTGGGATTCGGGGGTTCGCTTCTATTTTGCCTTCTTAAGGACAAAATTCACCTTTATAAAAACAAAAAAGGCTTGGTCAACGGCGACCAAGCCTTTTAATTAGATGTTGTGTTTTATGTTGTATTTATTGACCCCAGTCTGTCCGGAGTTCTTCCTGCTTTGCTTTAATGCAATTACGCAGATTGTATATTCGAAGCTAAGAGCTTTAGTCCCTTAAACGAATTGCGCTGAATTAAGGTTTCATTTCTAGGAGAAGGCGCGGAGTTTACGATAGTAAATGAGCACCTTCGACACCGAAATGGAACCTTAAGGCAAGCAATTAGCCGCCTACAGCGATGTTCTTCATATCAGTCATATACCCACGTAGCTCTTCACCAATGTACTCCACTGGGTGGTTACGGATAGCATCATTTACAGCGATAAGAGTCGCGTTATCTACTTGGTTAGAAGTTTCACCTAGCCCTTTACCAATTACGTCAGTATTTACTGCTGGCATAAACTTCTCACGTAGAAGCGGTGTTGCTACGTTAGCGAACAGGTAGTTACCATATTCCGCAGTGTCTGAGATAACCACGTTCATCTCGTATAGGCGCTTACGTGCGATAGTGTTCGCAATCAGTGGTAGCTCGTGTAGAGACTCGTAGTAAGCAGACTCATCGATGATGCCAGATGCCGTCATTGCTTCAAACGCAAGCTCAACACCCGCACGAACCATAGCAACCATCAGGATACCGTTGTCGAAGTACTCTTGCTCAGAGATTTCTACGTCAGTTTCTGGGTAGTTTTCGAAAGCAGTTTCACCCGTTTCTGCACGCCAGCCTAGTAGGTTAACATCGTCGTTTGCCCAGTCAGCCATCATAGTGCTAGAGAAGTGACCTGTGATGATGTCATCCATGTGCTTGTTGTATAGCGGACGCATCAGCTCTTTTAGCTCTTCAGAAAGCTCAAATGCTTTTACTTTTGCTGGGTTTGATAGACGATCCATCATGTGAGTGATACCACCAAACTTCAGTGCTTCAGTGATGGTTTCCCAACCGTATTGAAGAAGCTTACCTGCATAGCCTGGATCGATACCGTCAGCAATCATCTTCTCGTAACATACGATAGAACCAGCCTGCAGCATGCCACAAAGGATAGTTTGCTCACCCATTAGGTCAGATTTCACCTCAGCAACAAAAGAAGACTCTAGACAGCCAGCACGGTGACCACCTGTTGCTGCAGCCCAAGCTTTCGCGATATCCCAACCTTCGCCTTTAGGGTCGTTCTCTGGGTGAACAGCGATAAGAGTCGGTACACCAAAACCACGCTTGTATTCTTCACGAACTTCCGTACCCGGACACTTAGGTGCAACCATTACTACCGTTAGGTCTTTACGGATTTGCATGCCTTCTTCAACAACATTGAAACCGTGTGAGTAACCTAGTGCTGCGCCTTCTTTCATTAGCGGCATTACTGTCTCAACAACGTTTGTGTGCTGCTTATCTGGAGTAAGGTTTACTACTAGGTCAGCTTGTGGAATTAGCGTTTCGTAGCTACCTACTTCAAAACCGTTGTCTTTTGCGTTTTTGAATGACTGGCGCTGCTCTTCAATCGCTGCCTGGCGAAGTGCATAAGCAACGTCTAGACCAGAGTCACGCATGTTCAGACCTTGGTTAAGGCCTTGAGCACCACAACCTACGATGACCACTTTCTTACCTTTTAGGTAATCTGCTTCTGATGCGAATTCTTCGCGGTCCATAAAGCGACAACGACCAAGTTGGTCCAATTGCTCACGCAAGTTTAGGGTATTGAAATAGTTAGCCATCTGGGTGCTCCTTAACATTCTTCCATAGAGGTCGGTATTTGTGTTACCGAATGAGTTCATACTAAAACAGACATTCTGTTGCTGAAAGTGATATATTCACAATTACTTATTGCAATTAATGCAACATGGAAGTGAAGATTTAATGAACATCAAAAGCCTGCAATTATTCATTCATCTATGTGATAGTAAAAGCTTCGCTAAGACAGCAGCAGCAATGCATATCAGCCCTTCAGCACTGAGTCGGCAGATCCAGAAATTGGAAGAAGAAACACATCAACAGCTGTTCTTGCGTGATAACCGAAGTGTTGAATTAACAGTTCAAGGAAAGAAGCTATTACCTGTAGCACTGAAGATCTTAGGTGAGTGGCAGCAATACCAAAGTTATGTCAAAGGGACAGAAGACGAGTTAAAGGGTGAGATACGTTTATTTTGCTCGGTAACCGCAAGTTACAGCCACCTCCCAGAGCTGATTTCTGAATTCCGCATTCAGCATCCATTTATCGAATTCAAACTCTCTACTGGCGATCCAGCGCAAGCCATCGATAAAATATTGGCAGATGAGGCTGATATCGCGATCTCTGCTAAGCCAGACCAACTGCCAGCTAAAGTCTCCTTTGAACCAATCAGTGAGATTCCCCTATCGGTGATAGCGCCAGTTGGAGTCAGCAGCTTTGCAGAAGAACTGCAGAAAGAAAGTCCGGATTGGTCAACGATCCCTTTTATTGTCCCAGAAGCAGGCACAGCAAGAGAAAGAGCGAATGTTTGGTTTAAGCAAATGAAGATCAAACCAAATATCTACGCACAGGTGGCAGGACATGAGGCTATTGTCAGCATGGTGGCTTTAGGCTGTGGCGTCGGTATCGCACCGGATGTGGTAATCAACAACAGCCCTGTCAGAGAGAAGATAAATCGACTCAAGGTTCTACCTATAAAACCATTCGAGCTGGGAGTCTGTTGCATCAAGAGCCAACTAGAAAATCCATTAGTGAAAGCCCTATGGGAAGTCGCAGAAAGTAAGTATATCTCCCTGTAGACATACCTGACTCAAATAGGAATCTTAAGCCCGTTACACAAGTACCGGGCTTTTTGTTTGCAGTCAATCTTGAACATAAAATCTAGAGCAGCACAAAAAGAGTGCAACGTCACTGTTCATATAACAAAGATAGTACTAGAAAAACGATGAGAGTAAGTAAGCGCTTACGTTTGGGGAGTTTTAAGGCTTAGAAAATAGCCAATGATAAAAGAGAAATAAGACCTTTATCCCACAGAGTTCGCTATGCTGCAGGGACTGGGCTCTGAAGATATCAACCCAATACAAAAGTTTTTCTAAACAAGCGACAGAGCGGCTGGGCTTGCACGCAATTGAACTCGCACACGAGCGGAGTTCATACACCAATAGGTGAATTTGAATTGTCAGATACGAAAAAGCCCTAGCATTTCTGCTAGGGCTTTGTCTGAATAAGTGGCGGAGCGGACGGGACTCGAACCCGCGACCCCCGGCGTGACAGGCCGGTATTCTAACCAACTGAACTACCGCTCCGCACTGGTTAGACCTAAAGTCTAAGTTTTTGTCTTCACTTTTTCATAAAAAGTGAAAATAAAATACAAGCCTGGCGATGTCCTACTCTCACATGGGGAAGCCCCACACTACCATCGGCGCTAATTCGTTTCACTTCTGAGTTCGGAATGGAAATCAGGTGGGTCCAAATCGCTATGGTCGCCAAGCAAATTCTTTAATTCGGAAAGCTGTTTTTAGTTCTTACACATTCAATTCGTTCTTGCTTTGAGTCCATCAAAACCCCTTGGGTG
>NZ_JAADJW010000014.1:0-138750 GCF_010092875.1 Vibrio sp. LB10LO1 | reverse complement strand
CGATGTAGCGGTTTCCGACGTCTCGGAAAACCAAGTAGTTCTCTCAAAGTTACTTTTATTAACGGCGCATGCCCTGTTTTCTTTAGAAAAAATTTTAGATTTTTTTGAAAATAATTCGTTTGGAGGGGTAATCGTGACGAAGCGGATAAAAAAGCAAAAAAACTTTCATTTTTCGCTAAAGCTTCTTTTCGAATTGTCGATACAGGCTGATTTCGCGTTGAATTCGTGCGGGATGAACCATTAACCAAGCAGCGTCAAAGCAAGGTTTGGCGCTTGTTTTGCTTGTGCCAGGATAGAAGTACTGACCTGTTGTAAGATCTGCTGCTTCACCATTTGCGTGGTTTCTTTGGCATAGTCAGTATCTTGGATACGGCTGTTCGAAGCCGCTAGGTTTTCATGGATGTTATCCAGATTATTGATCGCATGGTTAAAGCGGTTTTGATACGCGCCTAGCTCAGCTCGATGGCTATCAACGTACTTCATCGCTGTATCAAGGACAGCCACAGCTTGTTGCGCACCACCGACAGACGTAATGTCGATATTATCAACCGCATCATAACCTTTCAGCTGTAACCCCAGCTCACTCGCTAAATCACCTGAAAACGATAAAGTGCCTGAAGTTTCTTCTCCAGCCATAAATAGCTGTAACTGGCCGTCTTCATTCACAGACGCAGTAACTTTGTCAGTTTGACCATTGATATAAGTCGCAAGCTCTTCGATATCATCGCCAGCTTTAGCATTAATTTGAATGGTTTCCGTCTCACCAAAACGATTAGTAAATGACATACTAAGATCATTCGCACCGTCTTTTACTTGCCAATCAGAGCTTGCGCGTCCGTTTGCAATGTAGCTAAAACCGCCCATATCAATGCCATCACTGCGCATCGACTTTAATTCAACTTGCACAGCTTCACCTGACGCTGCACCGATTTGAAATGCCGACTTACCAAAGCTGCCATTCAGAAGTTTACGCCCACCAAAGGAGGTGGTTTCGGCAATGCGGTTTAGCTCATCATTAAGTGCCGTCACTTCTTCTTGCAGTGCAGTGCGTTCCGCTTTGCTGTTTGAACCGTTAGCAGACTGGAGCGACAAATCACGCATACGCTGCATGATGTTAGTCACCTCATTCATCGCACCTTCCGCAGTTTGCATGATGGAAATGCCGTCGTTTGCGTTACGCACTGCAACATCTAAACCACGCATTTGCGATTGTAGGCGGTTGGAGATTTGCAGGCCCGCAGCGTCATCCTTTGCGCTGTTAATACGCTTCCCTGAAGACAAACGCTCCATGGATTGGTTCAGCATGTCAGTTGCACTGGTCAAATGACGCTGTGCGACAAGTGCTGCCACATTGGTATTAACGGTAATCGCCACAAATAAAGGTCCTGAAATTAAGGCTTTGGATACTTATCGACCAAATTGCAGAAAGGTTTAGTGTTTTTTGAGAAAGAGCAAGTGCTCAAAGTAATGGAAAGGGAGGAAAGACGAAAAAGCCCTCCGAGTGGAGAGCTTTAGTATACGTTGCTTCTAGGAAATTACTTAATCGCCAATTCCGCTAGCATTTCTTGTGATGGAGCGAAAAAGTACGCGCCTGTTACCGCTTTAGTGAAACGAAGCAGTTGGTCAGTCTTACCATCTGTCACACCGTACATGCTTTCAAGCATCACCTTGATGTTGTGGATAGTGTTGCAGTAAGAGATGAACAGCAGACCATGTGCACCAGTCGCTGTGCCGTATGGCAAGCTGTGGCGAACGATCTTAAGACCTTTACCTTCTTCTTTAATGTCTACGCGACCTACGTGAGAAGCAGCTGGAACGTCTTCTAGCTCGATAGAGTCTGGTTTAGTACGGCCAATGACTTTCTCTTGAGCAGAGACATTCAAACGGTTCCATGCAGGAAGGTTGTGCTCAAAGCGTTGAACCATCACGTAGCTACCACCAGCGAAAGCGCCGTCTTTGATCAATGCAACGTCAGCACGCGCATCACCTTTCGGGTTCTCTGTGCCATCTACGAAATCCGTCATGTCACGAGCATCTAGGTAACGGTAACCGTAAGTTTCGTCGACGACTGTTACATCTTCTGCTGTATCCACTAGGAATTTACGCAGCACATAGAAGTGCAAATCGTGACGAGTTGAGTGGCAGTGAATCAGTACATCAACATCAGATGCAGGCGCAATCACGTCGCCTTCACCTAGCTCAGGGAAGTCGATCAACTCTTCTGGCATTTGCATGTTTAGGTGCTGCCAGAAAGACTTAGTGAATGCGATAGAAATCGTTAGGTCTGCACCTGGTTGGCTCGCATTTACCTCATTTACTAGCTCAGGTAGCGCTTTCAGTTTCGCCAGTACGTTTTCACGGTTTTGGTTCACCTTTAACTGAGTGTAAAGTGCAAATGGTCCTGCTTCAGGCACAATCGCCGTTTGAGCTTGTGACATTGAGATATCCTCTTTATTGCCCCGTACGGGAAATTTTTGTTCTTAATTTTTTGATGGCTGTTCTTCTCTGTGCTCAACTTGTGGCACGTTGAAGCAGTCTTTCACCCATCTTCCATTTAGAAGATAGATCATAAACCAAGTTAACAGGGTAATTGTGAGCGCGTTCGCCCAGTTGAATACGCCATGTTCGAGGTAGACATGATACATGGTCTGAGCCAATTGAATACCGCACAAGATCAAAGTCATAGCGCGACCATGTCGGGTAATTTGATTCACCCAGCCTCTGTCGGGATGACGCAAGCCCATCAACCACATCAGCAACAGGCTAGGAATACCCATCGATAGTCCGAGGTATAACGTATTAGAGTCAGGGTAAACAATCGATAGTATCTTGCTACCGCTGTCTCTACTTACTCCTGCCATGGCAAACACCACCCAAGAGCGTGCTAGGAACATCCAACCTAGCCATAACATAATTGGCGCTTTCAAAAATCCATGAGCGTCGTACTGATCAAATGAGTAACGCACAATATCGTCTTCTTAGTTTCATAAAAACGCCACTTTAACCGATCGCTTAAGAGTTGCAACCCAGCAAAGATGAGAACTAAAGTTCATTTCGTCATCTTACGCAGGTAAACTAAGTTAAGATTTACAGTGACGTCGATAAAAAAGCATGAAAAAGAAAAACACAGCAGCACCCGCTCCTTCTCAAGAAACCCAAACTGAAGCAATGAAAATTGCTAAATCAACCCAAAAGCCAGGGCAAACCAAAGAGCAGACGAAGCTGATCGCCCAGGGGATTGAAAAAGGCATTGCTCAGTACAAGAAACAGCAGAAGGAACGTAATCGACAAGCCGATAAAGCAAAGAAAAAGCAACAGAGAGAAAAACAGCGCCAAGTCGACGACGTCGTTGAACAAGATTCAGCAAACGTTGAAGCACCAACGAGCAAACCAGCTGTATTACCTTGGGCACTATTGGTTCTGAGCTGGATTGGTTTTACGGCTTACATCGTGATGGGGAAATAATATGCAACGTTCTATGATGATAGGAAGCATCGCACTAGCTTTGATGGGCTGTTCGTCACCGTCAACACTACCGGCGGCATCAAGTGATGACGTTCAGATTCGCTTTGATAGCCAGTTCAATCCGGAGCAATGCGAGTATTTAGGTGAAGTCACGGGCAGCGAAGGTCACTGGTACAGTTACTTGTTCTACACCAACGATGCCATGATGCATGGTGCGATGGCCGATTTGAAAAACAACGCCGCTTTGCTCGAGGCCGACACCGTTTACATGGTCTCCCCACAAGACTTTGTGACTTCTTTCAGCGTGCTAGGTACTGCCTACCGCTGCCAATAAGCGTTTTCCAGACGTAAAAAAAGCCAGCAATTGCTGGCTTATGCACGAAATCCAAGACTGCTAGCGATATCTCCCTCTCGCTCAAGAACCCATTGACTGTCAAAAGGTCCCCAATCCGAAAGTTGGTAATAGCCGTCGTTATGACGTCGACCATCTTGAACGAAGATGAGTTCGATGCCGATCCCCGGTAATGCCTTGAGTACATCTTGAATAGTACGACGAGGCCACCCCGTTCTTTCGATCAATTTTGGTACATTTGGCCTTTCTAGGTTTTCCACCAACAAGGCCAAATATAGCCGCCTTGCAAAAACAGGACTCAATTCCATTGACACCTCCTAAAATTGTGCTGATTCATTATTTCTTTTTTGCTCAGCAAGATGTTGCGTTTGATCAATAACTCGACTTTTCCGTGCTATTTAGCCAAGTTTTTTATCATTCTTATCGCTGTTTGGTGGAGGAATGAGCGACTGGGCACGGCCCAATAGAGCACTGACCTGTGAAATATTCGCCGCATGATTTTGTCACAGTGGTTGCTTCTTGATAGGATGCTTGAACAGCCAAAAACAATGCAAAATCGGGCGTTCCATAGCGCAAACCGATAAGTAAAGCACAAAGAGAAAAGGAAATAATATGACGATCACCATGTTCGGCATCCCAAACTGCGACACGATTAAAAAAGCTAAGAAATGGCTAGAAGCGGAAAACGTTGCTTTTGATTTTCACGACTACCGCAAACAAGGTATCGATGCGGCAATGGTGACTGAATTTTGTAACGCCCTAGGTTGGGAGCAAGTTCTGAACAAGCGTGGCACAACTTTCCGTCAGCTGACTCAAGAACAAAAAGATGCTCTTAACGAAGAAAATGCAATCGCGCTGTTAGTAGAAAACCCAGCGATGATTAAGCGCCCTATCTTGAAAGTTGAAGACCAACTTCATATTGGTTTCAAAGCAGACCAATACGCGACCATTTTTAACTCTTAATTAAAGGAACACTCAAGGATGACAGACAGTCCAGTACTGGCACTCGCTAAAGACCTGATCAGCCGCCAGTCCGTAACGCCTGAAGATGCAGGCTGTCAGGATGTAATGATCGAGCGATTAAAGGCGCTTGGTTTTGAAATCGAAGTGATGGTGTTTGAGGACACCACTAACTTCTGGGCTCGCCGTGGTACAGAAGCACCATTGTTTGCTTTTGCCGGTCACACCGATGTCGTACCAGCAGGCAAGCTAGAACAATGGGACACCCACCCATTTGAGCCAACCATTATCGATGGTTACCTTCATGGTCGTGGCGCCGCAGACATGAAAGGCTCGCTAGCGTGTATGGTCGTGGCGGTTGAGCGCTTTATTGCAGAAAACCCAGACCACAAAGGGTCGATTGGCTTTTTGATCACGTCAGACGAAGAAGGCCCATTCATCAACGGTACGGTTCGCGTGGTTGAAACGCTAATGGATCGCGGCGAGAACATCGATATGTGTATCGTTGGCGAACCTTCAAGTACTGAAGTGGTTGGTGATGTCGTGAAGAATGGCCGCCGTGGCTCAATCACCGGCGATCTAACTGTGAAAGGTACGCAAGGCCACGTGGCCTACCCTCATCTTGCAAACAACCCAGTTCATCAGTCGCTTATGGCAATCCATGAATTAGCGACCACTGAGTGGGATCAAGGGAATGATTACTTCCCACCAACCAGCTTCCAGATCCCGAATGTTTCGGCAGGTACTGGCGCGTCTAACGTGATTCCGGGTGAGTTTAACGTTCAATTTAACCTTCGTTTCAGTACTGAATTGAGCAATGAAGTGATTGTTCAACGCATCACCGAAACGCTGGATAAGCATGACTTAGACTACGATCTAAAGTGGACATTCAATGGCGACCCGTTCCTAACCGATACAGGTGCACTGCTTGATGCCGTCGTTACGGCGGTTGATGAGGTGAACAGCACTAAGCCTGCACTTCTGACCACTGGTGGTACGTCTGATGGCCGCTTTATCGCACGCATGGGCGGCCAAGTGGTTGAGCTTGGTCCTGTGAACGCGACGATCCATAAAGTGAACGAGTGTGTGAAAGTCGATGACCTAGAGAAATTGACCGACATGTACGAAAACACGCTAAAGCACTTATTGGCAAAATAGCGCCTGCGAGTGCAGCAAGTAGTATTTAACGAGAACACCATGACACCAGAGCAACTTACCGGAATCACCGATTCGCATCTTCAATCCACGTTAGTGGGTCAAAAGGCGTTTATGCTTCATCCAGAAGTCGTCGATGATTTGTTGAAGATGATTGAAGCCGCAAACAAAGCTGGCTTTAAGGTGGAAATTGCCAGCGGCTTTCGCGATTTTCATCGCCAAAAAACCATCTGGAACGGTAAGTTTACCGGTGACTTAACGATCTTAGATTCCCACTCCCAACCTTTAGACAAAGCGAAGCTCAATGATGAAGAAAAGCTGATGGCAATCCTGCGCTGGTCAGCTCTACCCGGCGGTAGCCGACATCATTGGGGTTGTGATTTTGATATCTATGCGCGTAACTTGTTACCGCCAGGCACGCAATTACAATTGGAGCCGTGGGAATACTTAGAAGGTCATCAGTTGGCGTTCTATCAATGGTTGGAAGCCAACCTAGATAGCTTTGGTTTTTTCTTCCCTTACCGACAAGATTTGGGTGGCGTGGCGATTGAACCTTGGCACATCAGTCATAAATCGGTTGGGCTACAATGCGTAACTCATCTGACGCCCGAAGTGCTGAGAAATCAGTTAATTGAGCAAAATCAGATCGACAGCATTGCAGGGATCGACGTCATATTGAATAATTTGGATAAGGTCGTTACCAAATTCATTCACAATATCACGCCGCCGGAGGCTCTATGATCGAATTTCTAACCAACCCTTGGGTCATTATCATCATAGTGCTCAGCATCGTGGTAGGTAATATCGCAGCTCTCAAGTACACCGCAAAAATGAAGTTCGGTCAGATGGATAAAGGTCGCAAGAACGATTTAGACAAACTGAACGAACTGGATAAAGAGCGCTACGATGAAAACGGAGAGAAGAAAGACGAGTCTCGTTAACCTCTCTGTGCATTCAAGACAAGCTTGATAACACTTCAGGCGCTCTACCACGTCGAGCATTCTCGTTGAAACAAACAGCAAAAAGGGACCATTGAGGTCCCTTTTGTTTGTCTGTATCTAACTACTTAGCTATAGAGAGTAATTAATCTTTCACAACAGCAGCAAGTACTGGCGCCAGTGACTTCAAGAACTCTTCTTCTACTGGCTTACCAGCAGAGTCAGTAATGTTGATAGAAGTACGGTTACCCAAGTCACCAAGTAGGAAGGTGTACTTACCAGGAGCTAGGTCGACTGGCTTCACGCCTATGTCATTCCAGAACGCGTCATCTGGTGATGCGTACTTCGCAGTCACAGTGCCTTGAGATTGGCTGCGTTCTTCAATCTTGAAGCCCATCTTAGGTAGCGTATCTGGTAGACGGTTCCAAACCACATTGTACTGAGCACGAGCAATGATAACTGGCAGACCGCTGCGGTCTTTACCCATAGTAATTGGGATGTGTTTCACGAGCTCTTGTGCTTTACGCTGGGCTTCTTCGCGGACATGTTGGTCGTAACGAGCCGTCACCAAGTTAGTCATAAACACGTTGTAACGCTCACGGTTAGTACGTGTTACTTCTTTCACTTGGTTGCCTTCACGCCAATCAATCAAGCTTACTTTAAAGCCATGGCGACCGTTCATCTCACCACGAGTAATTTCGTAGCGGCTACCGATTTCCATGTCTTCATCAGGTGAGTTCCAAGTGACCCAACCTGTCTCGATACGATTGTCCGTTTGGTTTTCTACCGGCATCTTGTTCTCTGAAACCATCTCTTGAACGGTTTGCCAAACTTTATCCAGTTCATCCTTGCGAAGCAGCCATAGTGTCACTTCACCGTCGTTGCTGCGGTCTAGGCGAGCACCAGGGATCAATTCCAATACTTGCTGAGGCGGACGAATATCAACTTCTTTACCGATACCACCCGCATAGTTTCCTTGAGGAATACGGTAGTTAGGGTAAAACTGAGGTTGAGCACCTGCCGGTACACTCCACTCTTCCAGAGCTGGTGTGTTCAAATACTCGAAGTCGTCCTTTGCTTGACGACGCTGGTTGGCACCACCTGAACAGGCAGTCAATACGAATACAGCTAGTGAACTTAACACTAACTGGCTTGAAAGCTTCATTTATACTCCTAAAACACTGAGGGCCTACTTGCCCCCAGCATGAACTTCAATCCTAGCAACTCAATCTTAATAAATACCGGCGTCTGTTAGCGCCTGTTCCACGACTGGCTGCGATTTTTCAGAAAGTGGGGTCAAAGGAAGACGCAACTCACCCTCTTCAATTAAACCAAGCTTGTGTGCTGCCCATTTTACTGGGATTGGGCTTGATTCCACGAATAGGTTTTTATGCAGAGTCATCAAACGTTCGTTGATCGCTTCTGCTTCGTCGAATTTACCTTCACTTGCCAAATGGAACATGTCTGCCATGTCTTTCGCTGCGATATTGTTCGTTACCGAGATAACGCCGTGACCGCCAAGTTTAACAAATTCTAGGCCAGTCGCATCATCACCACTTAGTAAGATAAAATCTTCGCCACAAAGTTCACGGTGAAGTGCAATTCGGCTCAAATCGCCTGTCGCGTCTTTCAGTGCCACGATATTATCAAGCTTTGACAAGCGTGCCACTGTCTCAGGAGACATATCTACTGCAGTACGACCCGGTACATTGTACAAAATTAGAGGTACGTCACTCGCTTCTGCGATTGCTTTGTAGTGTAGGAACAAACCTTCTTGAGTTGGTTTGTTGTAGTAAGGTGTTACGCTCAGGAAGCCAGAGATACCAGAATCAGCCAATAATTTGCTGAATGTAACTGCTTCGTGGGTCGCATTTGCACCCGTACCAGCAATCACTGGGATACGACCGTTTGCAAACTCAACGGTTTTATTTACGACCTTTACATGCTCTTCAATGGTTAGAGTCGCTGACTCACCTGTGGTGCCAACTGCGACAATACCGTCTGTACCTGCTTCAACATGGTACTCAACAAGCTTTTGTAAACTATCAAAGTCTACTTCACCATCTGCTTTTAGTGGTGTAATCAGCGCTACGATACTTCCTGAAAACATGTTTATCTCCCTCATTTTACTCTTTCTGCATGGTACTGTAATGCGATTGACAAACACAAGAGCGTAAACTCGCTTACAAAGTACAAATGAATGAATAATTATCAGTTGTTAGAGGTCTCGCAACTAAAATGTGAATTTTGTTCTCAATCCTAGCCATTCTGATAATTGTGTTTAATGGCGATACGCTGTGAGCAAGCTGAGCTCGCCACTTTAAATTAGGCGCGGAATATACTCTCTCGTCATGAGGCTCAAGTCAGCGTTGAGTGAATTAATAGAACGCCTCGCAAGTAAACTGTTCACTTAATCAACAAAGCGTTTTAACAAGTTTAAAAAAAGAACTGACTCGACATTTCTGTGCTGTATCTGTGCTACCATCTCTCTATTGAAAGAAAGGACAAGAAGCTCATTTATGAAGCAACATCTGGTACTTACAGCGGTTGGAAAGGATCGTCCGGGCATATGTAACCAAGTGGTTAAGCTCGTCACACAAGCTGGCTGTAACATTGTCGATAGCCGTATCGCTATCTTTGGTAACGAATTTACGCTTATCATGCTGCTTACTGGGAACGCCAGTAATGTCACTCGCGTCGAGACGCAATTGCCACTTCTTGGGCAAGAACACGACCTCATTACCATCATGAAACGCACGTCGGCACATGAGTTGCTCGACAACAGCTACACGATGGAAGTGTTCATTGAATCTGAAGATCGCATCGGCCTAACTGAAAAGTTCACACAATTCTTCGCCGATAAACAGATTGGCCTACATTCTCTTAGTGCGCAAACCATCAGTAAATCAAAAATCCAATTGGATGCAGATCAGTTCCACATCGCGATCACCGCTTCAGTGAGCGCTGACTGCAATCTGATGCAACTACAAGAAGATTTCGATGAACTTTGTAACACGCTCAACGTACAAGGTTCTCTGAATTTCATTAAAAATAATCTATAAGTAAAGGACATAACCATGAATACGCTGACAGCAGGCTCGCCAGCGCCAGCCTTCTCTTTGCTCGACCAAGATGGCAACACCGTTTCTCTTGGTGACTTTAAAGGCAAGAAAGTTCTGTTTTACTTCTACCCGAAAGCAATGACGCCGGGTTGTACCACTCAGGCAAAAGGTCTGCGTGATGTAAAAGCAGAGCTAGACGCACACAACGTTGTGGTATTGGGCGTAAGCATCGACCCAGTAAAACGCCTTGGTAAATTCATCGAACGTGATGAGCTGAACTTCACTCTACTTTCTGACGAAGACCATGCGGTTGCTGACCAGTTCGGCGTATGGGGCGAGAAAAAGTTCATGGGCAAGGTGTACGATGGTCTTCACCGTATCAGCTTCCTGATCAACGAAGAAGGCGTGATTGAACACGTGTTCAACAAGTTCAAAACTAAAGACCACCATGAAGTGGTTGTGAACTACTTAAAAGAAAACGCGTAAGCTTTAGTTTTCATCCGCATATCAAAAAGCCCAGCAATCGCTGGGCTTTTTATTGGAATTCATTTCTAGTCTTGTATCGGCTCGTTTTCTTCGGTGCTTGGCAAGGCGTTCCATACCGCCTTCACTAGCGTTGCCAATGGAATCGCAAAGAACACGCCCCAGAAGCCCCACAATCCACCAAATACCAGTACAGCAACGATAATAGCAACAGGGTGAAGGTTTACCGCTTCTGAGAACAATACAGGTACTAATATGTTGCCATCCAATGCCTGAATAATGCCGTAAGCAACCAATAACCAATAGAACTGTGGTGTAAGACCCCATTGGAACAAACCGACAATCGCAACAGGCACAGTCACCGCAGCCGCACCGATGTATGGGATCAGTACTGACAAACCCACCGCAACAGCAAGTAATGCAGAGTAGCGCAGGTCTAGAATCGCAAACGTCACGTAGCTCACGCCACCTACGATAAGGATTTCTAAGACTTTACCGCGAATGTAGTTAGAGATTTGCTCGTTCATCTCATGCCACACTTTGTTCGCTAGCTTACGGTTTTTCGGCAGAATGCCACTTGCCATGCTCATCATCTCTTCTTTGTCTTTCAACAAGAAGAACACCAACAGCGGAACAAGGATCAGGTAAACCGCTAACGTTGCCAAACTAACCAAAGAAGCCAGTGAGCCCTTCACAACACTCTCACCCAAGCCAATCGCTTGGTTCTTCGCGTTAGTCACGACGGTTTCGACAATTTGTAAGTTTGCTAACTCAGGGTAGCGCTGTGGCAAAGTTGCAATAAACTTTTGCAGCCCCGCATACATATTCGGGATGTCGTTGATTAAGTTTCCGACCTGAGTCCAAATGGTCGGCACTAAACCAAATACGGCAATCAGCATCAAACCAATAAAGATGAGAATGACGGTAATCACAGAGAAGGTACGAGGAATACCCAAACGGCACATTTGTGTCACTGGCCATTCAAGTAGGTATGCAAGAACGATCGCCACCAACAATGGCGCAATCAAATGCCCGAAGAAGTAAATAGTGATAAAACCGAACAGCAAGATCGCCACTAGGCTCACTGCATGTGGGTCAGAAAAGCGTCGCTTATACCAACGACTTACCATTTCAAGCATCTTATGAAGGTTCCTTATTGAATACTGTCAAAGTGAAGTGTTCTGGCGAAGCTTGGCAATCCACCGTATAACCTTGGTGACGCAAATACTTCACGATGTCGTGTTTAGAGCTTTTGTCCACCACTTGAATGACAAGCTGATGATATTGCAGTGTTTCTCCCTGAAACACATCTGCAGCGTGACGCTTAGCAAGTAACAGTGCCATAGGGCAGCGTTGCTCACGCAAATCGAGTAACATGGATTCCATTGTATTGCTCTGCACTTGTGATAGGGTTGTATTGTAACGGCTTTTTGAGCTGGTGCTAGTGATTTAAGCGTAGACGACAATGACTTCTAAATTAACAATTTAAAGTTATGTGTATGACAATTTACGAAACCAATTCGTTTATCTTCGGTCTTATTGCTAGCATATTCATCCGACACGGATGACCATAAAGCCTGTGCTGACATTGAAAGGAATTCATCTCTCAAGCACAGACTCGGTATTTTGGAGAATCTTTAAACCGTATGTTAAAA
Organism: Vibrio sp. LB10LO1; assembly: GCF_010092875.1. NCBI lineage: Bacteria > Pseudomonadati > Pseudomonadota > Gammaproteobacteria > Vibrionales > Vibrionaceae > Vibrio > Vibrio sp. LB10LO1. Next base: position 126,680 of record NZ_JAADJW010000014.1, on the reverse strand, counting down.
CGCACTCGCTCGCTAGTTTGTTTATGCCTTGCTGCTGCATTGAGTACACCTGCGCCGATTTACGCCAATAGTCTCGACCTCCCTGATATTGGTACGGCAGCTGGGGGCACGCTAACAATCGATCAAGAGTTGATTTACGGCGACGCCTACATGCGTATGCTTCGATCAAGCAGCCCTATTGTTAGCGACCCTGTCATCAATGAATACATTGACACCCTCGGTCACCGTTTGGTCGCGAATGCGAATGACGTAAAAACTCCGTTTCATTTTTTCATGATTCGAGATCGCAACATCAACGCATTCGCCTTCTTTGGCGGTTATGTTGCTCTGCACTCGGGTCTGTTTTTACATGCTCGTACCGAAAGTGAACTGGCCTCTGTTGTCGCGCACGAAATCGCGCACGTCACACAGCGCCACCTCGCACGAAGCATGGAAGAGCAAGCACGTCGTTCTCCGGCAACGATGGCTGCATTAGCTGGCGCGCTGTTACTCGCCATTGCCGCCCCAGAAGCAGGCATGGCAGCCGTAACGGCAGCAACCGCGGGCAACATGCAAAGCCAAATCAACTACACCCGCTCAAACGAAAAAGAAGCCGACCGTTTTGGTATCGCGACACTGGCAAAAGCAGGCTTTGACGCACAAGCAATGCCACGTTTTTTTGGTCGCCTAGCGGATGAATATCGCTACGCCAGCAAGCCACCACCAATGCTGCTGACTCACCCATTACCAGAAGACCGTATTACCGATAGCCGAGCACGTGCCCGAGCTTATCCGCCAATGCGCATCATGCCTTCGATTGACTACCATTTGACGCGAGCTCGTATCGTTGCGCGTTACGCAGGTATCGATGGACAAGCTGCGATGGGATGGTTTAAACGTACTCAGAAAAAAGCCTCACCAGAAATCATGCCATCGTTTGATTACGGGCGTGCGCTGGTTCACTTAGATAACAAACGCCTGAGCGAAGCAGAACCGCTGCTGAAAAAGCTGCTACAACAGGACCCTGGCAACCCATTCTACTTAGACGCAATGACAGATTTGTACATTGCGCAGAAAAAGCCACAAAAAGCGGTCGATATGCTGAGCAGCGCGCTAAAACGTAATCCGCAAAACAACGTCTTAACCATCAACTATGCCAACGCATTACTTGAAGCGAAGAAAGACGAAGAAGCAGTACGTATTCTGCAGCGCTACACTCACGATAACCCAGAAGACACCAATGGTTGGCACCTGCTTTCAAAAGGCAACCACGCTCTGGGCAACAATGATGAAGAACTCGCCGCACGTGCCGAAATTTTGGCATTGCGAGCAAACTGGAACAAAGCGATCCAGTATTATAGTGAAGCAAGTAAAATTGCCGAGTTGGGCAGCTTGAAACAAGCTCGATATGATGCTCGTATCGACCAACTGATGATCCAAAGAGATCGATTCATGGCATTACAATAACGAAATGGAGAAAACCATGTCAGTCGTGATTTATCACAACCCTCGTTGCTCGAAGAGCCGACAAACTCTAGAACTGCTTGAGCAAAATGGTGTAACACCGGAAGTGGTTAAATACCTAGATACACCGCTTAATGTTGAACAACTGAAAGCACTTTACGCTCAACTTGGTTTTTCTTCAGTACGCGAAATGATGCGTACCAAAGAAGACATTTACAAAGAGCTAGCACTTGGTGACGCCTCAGTGACTGATGAGCAGCTTTTCGATGCAATGGCGCAAAACCCTAAACTGTTCGAGCGCCCTGTTGTGGTTGCAAACGGTAAAGCGAAGATCGGTCGTCCACCAGAGCAAGTGTTGGAAATTCTATAAATGGATTGCCAGATCCTCATTTTGTATTTCAGCCGTCATGGCTCAACAAAACAGCTGGCAAGACAGATAGCAAGAGGGGTCGAATCGACTCCTCATTGCGAAGCGATTTTGCGTACAGTTGAAGAATTGTCACCTCACTCACATACCCCTTCTGATCCAATTGTTACTCTAGATGAATTGAAGCAGTGCGATGGTCTCGCGTTTGGCAGCCCAGTATGGTTTGGCAACATGGCAGCGCCGCTCAAGCACTTTTGGGATCAAACCACACCTTTGTGGGTGAATGGCGACCTTATCGATAAACCAGCCTGTGTGTTTACCTCATCGTCTTCAATGCACGGTGGTCAAGAGACGACGCTGCAGAGCATGATGACCCCACTTCTGCATCACGGCATGATGGTGTTGGGTATTCCTTACTCAGAGCCCGAACTGCATACCACGAAGTCTGGTGGCACGCCTTACGGGGCAAGCAGTGTAGGACACGAACCAAGTCTTACTGCAGAAGAGATTCGTCTCGCACAACAATTAGGAAAACGACTGGCAACCGCAGCGCAAAAGCTCAAAGGAAGTCAGTAAGCTCAAGGATAAGTAAATCGATGTCTGACATTATCGACCAACCACCTCTCAGCACACGCACCCAAACCTATCGCTACATGGCGCTATTTGGCAATTTGGCGTTATTGGCTTGGGTCGCGATTTGGCAACTAGCCCTTTCCCCTCACCCGCATCTGAGCAGCACTACGCTGGCGATTGCGTGGTGTATTCCTCTATTATTGCCGCTTCCGGGTATCCTTGCGGGTAAGCCTTACACGCACGCGTGGGCAAACTTCGTCTTAATGCTTTACTTCTTGCACGCCCTAACGATTCTGTATGTTGATGGCGGTGAGCGATGGTTAGCCGTTGTGGAGTTAGCGCTTACCTCACTTGGCTTCGTCGGCAACATATTGTTTGCACGAGCACGAGGTAAAGAATTAGGTTTGAAGCTAAAACGCTTGTCTCAAGTTGAGAAAGAAGAGAAAGCTAAATTCAATAAGTGATAAGGAATAAGTAATAAGCTCAGAAACATCCAGCTTCAGTGTCTGCATGATATTCGCCAATGTAATGTTGGAAATGTAGCTACCTTATTTAGGACGGTACATACATAAAAAGAGTCGCACTAGGCGACTCTTTTTTGTTCGTTTTTTATTGAACACGAGCTTAAGTCAGATGATCTTCAACCACGTCTGTTTCTAGCACTGGCGCGATTTCTGACTCTTCCTCTACTGGCTCAGCTTGAGTACGCACAGGCGCCTTCCACTTATAGATCAAGTCGTATTGCACTGGTGCCGGCTGAGCGATCACAGGCAGCTCTGGCTGAGCCTGCTCGTTCGCCGTATCGAGTTCAACCACATTCGTCGTTTGACCTTCTTCTGACTCTGTTGGCAATTGTGCTGGTTGAGCAGGTTCTACCGGAAGCTGCACTGGTGTTGCTGGTTCCATACCCACCATCGGATCTTCAGTCACTTCTAACGGACGAATCGAAGACGCTTCTTGCTCAAACGCCTGCTGTGAGGCCAATAGATGAATTGTTAGCGTCACTTGGTTGCCTTGAATACGCTTGATTTCCGTACCCGCTACTGAGTTAAGCTTGGTTAGCGAATTCTCTAGCTCAAAGAAATCCATTGCCGATTCAACGTTCAGTACTTTCACATCTAGGGCTTTAGAAGATTTGCTTGAAACCACCACCGCACTCTTATTCGCGTAGTAATCAGCAATACCGCCCATCATCGCAGGAATCGCATTCGCACCTGATGCAGAACCACTGCGTGGAGACTGCTGTGATTCAGACAATTGTGCTGGTGATTGGTCGTACAGAGTCCAGCGAAGCTTATCGCCTTGAACGCGTACGATCAGTACCGCATCGACCGGGTAACGTTGGCTCGCTTGGCTAATTGGATCAACGAAATCACCCCAAAGGTCAGACACATTCACACCCGTCACATCATCAAAATCACCCACAGGCATAGTGACTGGTAAACCACGCGCTTGTGCGGCTTCACGCAACGCAGCTGCACTTGCTGAATCTGAGTGCTCCCACGTAATCGTGCGATCGTAACCCTGCTCTTCTACCATCCACACCAGAATGTTGGCACGGTTTGGTGACCACAATGGAAGCTGAGCTTGAGTCAGCAGTGAACGGATTTGGCCGCTGTTAAACAGCATCTTCAAGCTGTTTTGACCATCAATTTGGCCGTAACCAAGTTGAGAAATATAGCGAGAACTTGAACCCACTGCTTTCTTAATTACTGGGTTGCTAAGGGAAGATTGGCTGCCAGTCGCACGCACAATCACATCTTGCATACCTTGTTGACGAGCGAGTTCTTCGCCGTCTTTTTGCTCACCGTCGATCGCCACTTCGGCACGATAGATATCCACCTGAGTTAATGCATAAACTGGCAGAGACAACCAACCTATCAATAAGAGAGCTAAATAGCGCATAGTTTTCATAATCCTCTGAACAAGAACACGCATGATAAGCAACTATCAAAACTTGAGCAAGAAGAGTACTGAGTGAATTGTCGGTATTCTGACCAAGTTAAAACCCACTATGAGAACAAACTATTCCTTTCAATTATCAATCCATCCAAAAATTTGATCTAAGTAACATTGCAATCGATTGCCGTAGTGATAATATTCCGCGGATTTGTCTGCGTATCTCTGAATAGGAAATAATTATGAAAAATGCGTTACAAGGCGCTCAGATGCTCTTTGTCGCTTTTGGTGCTCTCGTGCTGGTACCACTACTGACTGGCCTTGACCCAAACGTTGCGCTATTTGGTGCTGGTGTGGGTACCCTTCTTTTCCAACTGATTACTAAACGTTCTGTCCCAATCTTCCTTGCCTCTTCTTTTGCGTTTATTGCTCCTATTATGTTCGGTATCCAAACTTGGGGTATCGGTGCAACCATGGGTGGCTTAATGGCTGCAGGTTTGGTTTATGTGGCTCTGGGCGCAATGATCAAAGTACGCGGTGTTGGCTTCATCCATAAGATTCTGCCACCCGTTGTGGTTGGCCCAGTTATCATGGTAATTGGCCTTGGTCTGGCACCTACGGCAGTAAACATGGCAGTAGGTAAAACTGGTGACGGCGCAGTGCAGCTTATCAATGGCGATGCGGCAGTTATCATCTCAGCAGTATCACTGCTAACGACGATTGCACTGAGCGTGTTTGCGAAAGGTTTCCTAAAGCTGGTTCCTATCGTTGGCGGTATCTTGGCAGGTTACTCTGTTTCTCTATTCTATGGCGTTGTGGATTTCACTCCGGTAGCGCAAGCGGCTTGGCTAGCAATGCCAAACTTCACCGCACCAGAGTTCAACATCAATGCGATCTTATTCATGATCCCAGTGGCTATCGCGCCAGCAGTAGAGCACGTGGGTGACATGCTAGCGATTTCAAACGTAACGGGTAAAAACTACCTGAAGAAACCGGGTCTGCACCGCACCATCGCAGGTGACGGGGTGGCAACAATTGCGGCTTCTATGGTTGGCGCGCCACCAAACACCACTTACAGCGAGGTAACCGGTGCGGTAATGCTGACGAAAGCATTCAACCCAGTGATCATGACATGGGCAGCTATTACAGCAATCGTCCTTGCTCTAGTGGGTAAGCTTGGTGCGATTCTTCAAACCATTCCAGTCCCGGTAATGGGCGGTATCATGATTCTACTGTTTGGTTCTATCGCAACCGTTGGTCTAAACACACTGATTAAGAACAATGTTGACCTACACAAGTCTCGTAACCTTGTGATCGTAGCGGTAACACTAGTATTTGGTATCGGCGGCATGGCTTTCGGCATTGGCGAGTTCAGCCTACAAGGTGTGAGCCTATGTGGTATCGTTGCAATCATCCTTAACCTAGTGCTACCACACGACCTTGGTGAAAACCACGTAGTAGATAATGCACAGATGGAAGAAGACAACGCGAAGTAAGTATGGTGCGGCTTGATTGATTTAAGTCGCCCTTCCTGATCTCGCATCTCGTAGCTAACTTTCAAATAGCAGAGACAAAAAAAGGCTTGGTTTTCACCAAGCCTTTATTTTTGAATTCAGTAAAAACAATAATGCTTATTGAGTACCGAAGATCTTGTCACCTGCATCACCAAGACCAGGAACAATGTAACCTTTGTCGTTCAGCTTCTCATCGATTGCCGCTGTGTATAGCTCAACATCTGGGTGCGCTTTTTCTAGTGCTTCGATACCTTCAGGAGCCGCTACAAGAACAAGAATCTTGATAGCCTGACAACCTTTCTCTTTTAGAAGATCGATTGTTGCGATCATAGAACCACCTGTTGCAAGCATTGGGTCAACAACTAGAGCAATACGCTCATCGATGTTAGAAGCAAGCTTGTTGAAGTATGGTACTGGCTCAAGTGTTTCTTCATCACGGTAGATACCTACAACACTGATACGTGCGCTTGGCATGTGCTCAAGAACGCCATCCATCATACCTAGACCTGCACGCAGGATTGGCACTACTGTTACTTTCTTACCCTTGATTTGGTCAACTTCTACAGGACCATTCCAACCTTCAATGGTTACTTTCTCTGTTTCAAAGTCTGCAGTCGCTTCGTAAGTAAGTAGGCTACCGACTTCTGTCGCTAACTCACGAAAACGCTTCGTGCTGATGTCACCTTCTCGCATTAGACCGATTTTGTGTTTCACTAGAGGGTGTTTAACTTCAACAACTTTCATTTCCATCTCCGGCTTTATTGGCAATATTTAAACAAACCTTCAGATTATACATGATTTTTGCAGGGATATCAGGATAGATCACTAAAGAAAAAAACCGACGCAAACGTTTGCTATCTGTATTTAACCACTGGTAGAATAGCGCCGTTTTCATATCCAACTTAAAAACCGAGGACTTCCCTGTGAGTGGTAACAACTCTTCTCTTAGCTATAAAGACGCTGGTGTAGATATTGATGCAGGCAACGCGCTTGTAGATCGTATTAAAGGTGCGGTTAAGCGTACTCGTCGCCCTGAAGTGATGGGTGGTATCGGCGGTTTTGGCGCATTGTGTGAATTGCCGACAAAATACAAACAACCTGTACTGGTTTCTGGTACTGATGGTGTAGGTACAAAACTTCGCCTAGCGCTGGATATGAACAAGCACGACACTATCGGCGTTGACCTAGTGGCAATGTGTGTGAACGACCTAATCGTTCAAGGTGCTGAGCCTCTTTTCTTCCTAGACTACTACGCAACAGGCAAGCTAGACGTAGACACAGCGGCAGACGTAGTTTCTGGTATCGCTGATGGCTGTGTTCAAGCAGGCTGTGCACTTATCGGTGGTGAAACCGCTGAAATGCCGGGCATGTACGAAGGCGAAGACTACGACGTTGCTGGCTTCTGTGTTGGCGTAGTAGAAAAAGAAGACGTAATTGACGGCACCAAAGTAGCAGCGGGCGATGCACTTATCGCGGTTGGCTCAAGCGGTCCACACTCAAACGGTTACTCTCTTATCCGTAAGATCCTAGAAGTTTCTGGCGCAGATAAAAACGAAGAGCTAGCAGGTCGCACTATCGGTGAGCACCTACTAGAACCAACGAAGATTTACATCAAATCAGCACTTAAGATGATTGAGAAGCACGACATCCACGCGATTTCTCACATTACAGGTGGTGGCTTCTGGGAAAACATCCCACGCGTACTGCCTGAAGGCACTAAAGCCGTGATCGACGGTAACAGCTGGGAATGGCCAATCATCTTCAAATGGCTACAAGAGAAAGGCAACGTTGAAACGCACGAAATGTACCGTACGTTCAACTGTGGTGTTGGTCTAGTCGTGGCACTACCAAAAGACCAAGCGGACGCAGCAGTTGCACTTCTTAAAGAAGAAGGCGAAAACGCATGGGTGATTGGTGAAATCGCTCAAGCAGAAGCCAATGAAGAGCAAGTTGAAATCCAATAACTTGCGAATCAAGCTCAAAAAATAAAAAGAATGAGGACGCGATGTCCTCATTCTGCTATCTGGAACATCGAAAACCATTCTAATAGTAGGTAATTTAGCGGATACGCACTTCAAACCTACAATAGCAAGGCAGTCTCAACATCATGAAAAACATAGTGGTCCTCATTTCGGGTAACGGCAGTAACCTTCAAGCCATCTTGGAAGCTTGCGAAGACAGTATGCCAAATGCACAAGTCGCGGCGGTGTTCTCCAACAAAGCTGATGCTTATGGTTTAGAGCGTGCAAAACAGTTTGATGTGAATGGGCATTTTGTCGATCCAAAAGCATTCGAATCACGTGAAGACTTTGATGCTGAACTGATGAAACAAATCGATGAATACCAACCGGACGTGATTGTGCTTGCAGGTTATATGCGTATTCTCAGTGGCGCGTTTGTTTCCCACTACCTGGGTAAAATGATCAACATCCACCCATCTCTCCTGCCTAAGTATCCGGGGCTACACACCCACCAGCGCGCGATTGATGCAGGCGATAAAGAGCACGGCACTAGCGTACACTTTGTCACAGAAGAGTTAGACGGCGGCCCTGTGGTACTGCAAGCCAAAGTACCCGTATTTGAAGGTGACGATGCCGATGCACTCGCTGCACGCGTTCAGACTCAAGAGCACAAGATCTACCCAATGGTGACTAAGTGGTTAGTCGACGGGCGATTATCTATGACCGAAGGCAAAGCGTATCTCGATGGTTTTGAGCTTGGTGAGCACGGCTACGCTGACGAGTAATTCTGAATACCAAATTCCAAACGCAAAAAGGCAGCGATCAGGCTGCCTTTTGTTATTTTAAATCTTATAAGCTTGGTTCAATGAAGCCGTTGTCAAACTAGAAACCAAAACTAACTGCCTAAAAAGTCCCTGACACCACCTTAGCAATACAACACTCGGATAGCAGACTCTGAATCTGACTCGTTCCTCGTCGTTCAGAATGACGCTGTAGGCAAAGAAAGATCAATTTCACTTCAATCACTTACGTCATTCCAGCGAGCCTTGGCGAGACTAGGAATCTACTATCAGCACGCTAAGAAGTAAGAATGCTCATCCGTATCCACCCTCGGTTTAAAACGCATAAAAATAAAGCTCGTGATTAAGCGAGCTTTATTTAGTTATTCAGTGTCCGAAACCATTCACTCCAACGGTTCAGTCGGCGCTTGGTTACCCGGCTTCGGTGCAGCAAATGGAACATCTTCCAGAGCTTTGGCATTGTTCAATACCAATCCCCCAACGTGAAACAAACCGTACTCGCCCGGCTTCATGCGATGCCATGTTTCATTGCCAGTAAGCGGTTGAGTTGCAATCACAGAAACCACATCGTTTGGCGTTGTCTCTTCTTGGAAGTTGATTTCTACATCTTCATCCAACAGCGCAGCCTTACCAAATGGTGCACGACGCGTGATCCAGTACAAATGGTTGGTACAGTAAGTCATCACAAACTCACCATCGCTGAGCAGCATGTTAAACACGCCCTTCTCTTTCAGCTTGTCGCAGCACTTTGCAACATAGATAAAGACCGCTTCCATATCCTGAGGAGGTTCAGGAAACTTATCTTCCATCTGCTTTAAGAGCCAGCAAAACGCCATTTCACTGTCCGTTTGTCCCACCGGACGATGACGCCCTGTGTGCAAATCTTGGTAGTCAGTTAGCTGACCATTGTGTGCAAATGTCCAGTAACGCCCCCAAAGCTCACGCGTAAACGGATGGGTGTTTTCGAGATTCACACCACCTCGGTTAGCTTGACGAATATGGCTTACTACAGCACGACTTTTGATCGGGTAGTTTTGCACCAATTCAGCAATCTGAGAGTCACAACTTGGGTTGGGATCTTTGAAAGTACGGAACCCCTTTCCTTCATAGAAAGTGATCCCCCAACCATCACGATGCGGGCCAGTGCGACCACCGCGCTGCATCAACCCTGTAAAACTGAAACAAATATCTGTTGGAACATTTGCGCTCATGCCGAGCAATTCACACATGGTTTAACGAACTCCTTACCTTAAAACACAACTAAGCCAGTATTTGGCTTAGTTGTAAATCTTATTCCATCTCTTTTTCGATCAACTGAATAATGATGTGAATGATCTTAATGTGCACTTCTTGAATGCGGTCTGCGTAGCCAAAGTGTGGTACGCGGATCTCGATATCAGCAAGACCAGCCATCTTACCGCCATCTTTGCCCGTTAACGCGATCGTCTTCATGCCTTTCGCTTGTGCCGCTTCAATTGCTTTTAGGATGTTGCCTGAGTTGCCAGAAGTCGACAAACCAAACAGAACGTCACCTTTGCGACCAACCGCTTCTACGTAACGAGAAAATACGAAATCGTATCCAAAGTCGTTACTGACACAAGAAAGGTGGCTTGGATCTGAAATAGCGATACCAGCGTAACCTGGGCGGTTTTCACGGTAACGGCCTGTTAGCTCTTCTGCAAAGTGCATAGAGTCACAGTGAGAACCACCGTTACCGCACGACAACACTTTACCATCTTGCTTGAATGAGTCAGCAATCATTTTCGCTGCCGCTTCGATTTGCGCGATGTTGTGGTCATCACTTAAAAACTTATTCAGAACTTCAGCAGCTTCGTTTAATTCACTTCTAATCAGATCTTGGTACATAAGACGTTCTCTTTATTATCTCGGCCACAGCAGTGAGGTTGAGCCTCTCGCTTGGCAAATTGTTCTGATGTGAAATTCACACCGGACAGTTCATTACTCTGAGTTTACCCACAAACGAGAATTAGTGTCGATAGCGAAGCAACAGATTTGGATTTATCACGGTAATAAACTTGTTAACTTGCTTACGAAATCATCACCCAACTCTCAACTTTAGAATTTTAACTCTACTTAGATCACTTTTTGCTCAATCTCAGAATTTACATTTATTTAATATTTTGATTACACTTACAGTACTGGTTAGACCTCTTACCAAAATACAGACGTACAACATAATTAAAGTCTGAAAAGGAAAAAACATATGGACATCTTGCTCTCAATCGTAGCGATGACAGTTGTATTAGGCATTACGCTTTACCACAGAATGTCACTCGTGAAATCCGTCAGCCTGCTAACAGCTGCCATGCTAGCACTGACAATCGCAGGCTCAGTTGGTTTTATTGGCTGGGTACTTTACGTTCTTGCCGTTGCAGTGTTCGCGGTTTCTGGCATTCGCCAATCCCTCATTAGCCGCAAAGCACTGGTGATGTTTAAGAAAGTCCTGCCTGCTATGTCTCAAACCGAGAAAGAAGCATTGGACGCAGGTACAGTGTGGTGGGAAGCCGAGCTATTCAAAGGCAAACCTGAATGGCAAAAACTTCACGCAATTAAAGCGCCTAAGCTGAGCAAAGAAGAGCAAGCCTTCCTAGATGGCCCAGTAAACGAAGTGTGTGCCATGGTGAGTGATTTCCAAGTAACACACGAATTGGCCGATCTACCACCAGAAGTATGGCAATACCTGAAAGACAACAAATTCTTCGCCATGATCATCAAGAAGAAATACGGTGGCCTAGAATTCTCAGCGTACGCGCAATCTTTGGTACTGCAAAAACTGACTGGTGTTTCTGGCGTACTGTCGTCAACCGTTGGTGTACCTAACTCATTAGGCCCAGGTGAGCTACTGCAACACTACGGTACTGAAGAACAAAAAGATTACTACCTTCCTCGCCTAGCAGAAGGTAAAGAGATCCCATGTTTCGCACTGACTAGCCCAGAAGCAGGTTCAGATGCGGGTTCTATTCCAGATTACGGCGTGGTATGTAAAGGCGAATGGCAAGGTGAAGAAGTCCTTGGTATGCGTCTTACTTGGAACAAGCGTTACATCACTCTAGCACCTGTCGCAACGGTACTTGGTCTTGCATTCAAACTGCGCGACCCAGAAGGCCTGCTTGGTGATCAAGAAGATCTTGGTATCACTTGTGCTCTAATCCCAACTGACCTTAAAGGCGTTGAGATTGGTAACCGTCACTTCCCGCTTAACGTACCATTCCAAAATGGCCCAACTCGCGGTAAAGACATCTTCGTACCGATGGACTTCATCATCGGTGGTGAAAAAATGGCAGGCCAAGGCTGGCGTATGCTGGTTGAGTGTCTATCGGTTGGTCGTGGTATCACGCTACCTTCTAACTCAACAGGCGGCATCAAAACTGCAGCGATGGCAACGGGCGCTTACTCACGCATTCGTCGTCAGTTCAAACAGCCTATCGGTCACATGGAAGGCGTGGAAGAGCCATTAGCGCGCCTAGGTGGTAACGCCTACGTGATGGATGCAGCGAGCAACTTAACCGTAGCGGGTATCGACCTAGGTGAAAAACCTTCAGTTATCTCGGCTATCGTGAAGTACCACTGTACGCACCGTGGTCAACAGAGCATCATCGACGCGATGGACATCGTAGGCGGTAAAGGTATCTGTATGGGTCCTTCTAACTTCCTAGCGCGTGGTTACCAAGGTGCACCAATCGCGGTAACGGTAGAAGGTGCGAACATCCTAACTCGTTCAATGATCATCTTCGGTCAGGGCGCGATTCGTTGTCACCCTTACGTTCTTGAAGAGATGAACGCAGCATATTCTGACGCTGGCGATGCGGTTGAGAAGTTCGACAAAGCGTTAGCGGGTCACGTGAGCTTCACCATGAGTAACCTAGTGCGCAGTATTTGGTTTGGTCTAAGTGACGGTCTAGGTTCTTCATCACCAACCAAAGACGCGACCAAGCGTTACTACCAACAATTGAACCGCTACAGTGCAAACCTTGCTCTGCTATCGGATATCTCAATGGCGGTACTGGGTGGTTCGTTGAAACGTAAAGAGCGTTTGTCAGCACGTCTTGGCGATATTCTAAGCCAACTATACCTTGGCTCTGCTACGCTAAAACGCTTCGAGCAAGATGGTCGTCCTGTTGAAGATTTACCACTCGTGCATTGGGGCTTGCAAGACAGCTTGAAGCAAACTGAAGCGGCGATTGATGAGTTCCTAGCGAACTTCCCGAACAAAGTGATTGGTCGTGCACTGCGCGTGCTAATCATGCCATTCGGTCGTGTACGCAAAGCGCCAAGTGATAAGCTAGACAGTAAAGTTGCTCGTATTCTACAAACGCCAAGTGCAACACGTTCACGTGTTGGTCGAGGTCAGTACCTAGAGCCAACAGAACACAACGCAGCAGGTAAGATTGAGTTGGCACTGTCTGTGATTCTTCAAGCTGAGCCTGTGTTTGATAAGGTATGCAAAGCGCAAGGTAAACGCCGTCCATTCATGCGTTTGGATATGATTGCTCAAGAAGGTCTAGAGCAAGGCGTGATTACTCAAGAAGAAGCTGATTTGCTGAGAGAAGCGGAGCAACACCGCCTAGACACAATCAACGTAGACGATTTTGAGCCAGAGCTATTGGCCGCAAAGCCGCTTTACCCTCAGATGGAAAACGTCGCTTGAGTGAATGATCGCTTAGACGATAAGTAGGAAAGCAAAACGGGAGCCGGTGCTCCCGTTTTTTATTGAATCTCTGCTAAGCACAACACGGTGTTAGCAAAGAAGCGTTTATTGTTCGTTATTGTCTTCAACGATAAACGACTGTTCAATTCTGCGCAGTTCTTCCTGCTCTTTCAGCTTAAGTTCTTCTTGAAGCGTCGCTTTACGTTCGTTCAAAGCTTTCTTCTCTGACTTGGTCAGGAACTTCACAGCCTTTTTGTTCGCTAATGCGTACGCAACGACATCTTCACCTTTTTCACGGCGTTCACTCACGCGTTGTGAGAAACGTTCGTTGTCACGTGCTTTACGTTCAGCTGAAGTTAATTTGCTCATTTTTGTGCCTTTAATAAGAATACAGCAGCCCAATTGCTGCCCTCAGGTAAACAAATGAGAAGTCATTCATATAGCTGATGGCGAGAGTCTAACATAGATACGTAAAGGAACAGCGAAGTGATTGTGTGTGCGCACTAGAACCTACTGCCGAGCACTCTGTGGAGGGTGAAGGAACAAACGCCCCAGCGCGCTAACAATAGATTCTTAGTCTCGCTGGGGCTCGCTAGAATGACAGTTTACTTTTAGGTATCGCGCGGCTTCTATTTGTGGGGTTTAAACTTCTTTGTCATGCCCTGACTTTTTGGTGCCACTAAGCGGTACCCAAGTTTTTCATAGAAGACTGGCTCATCCGCAATCATAGAAACATAAGAACCTTCTAGCGCTGCTGACGACAGGTAGCCATCTATGTATTCCATCACTTTCCTTCCTAAGCCTTTTCCTTGATAGGTAGGATCGACCGCGACGTCTACAATTTCAAAGTTACATGCGCCATCACCAACCACTCTACCCATCGCGATCAACAATTCGTCGTCTCGGATAGATACACCATAAAGCGAGTTCGGCAACCCAATCTCTGCGGCTTTTAAAGACTTTGGAGATAAGCCTGCTTTTACACGCATCTCACAGTATTCTTGTGGGCTTGGGACATGTTCTTCGTATCTTATTGTCATTATGTACTACTCCTTTCGAAACACTCGAAGCATACAAAACAACGCTGTATAAATGAACAGTTAATTTATAAAAACACGTGTCAGGCAGATAAAAGATCCGGCTTGGAAAAACATCCGCCAAATACTTTAACTCCGTAATAGATGTACGTCGCTCTAAAATTCGACATGCCATGTTCAAGGCATATTTGACGAAGAAGCCTATCCGCTTGTTCTCGACTGCTTTGCGGCAATACTTCCTCCCTCATGAGCTGATACAACGCATCATGCACCAGAGAAGCCTTAAGGATGTTTTTAGTATCAATCGCTGGACCACTCGCCCCATCCCATGAATAGCCTTTCTTAATCGTCAGCAACCCTTGCTCAGATAGACTCAGAAACGGACTATCGAAAGGCTGCGCGAGGGTGATACCGGTTTCAATCTTTTCTTCGGAATGAAGGTTGTATTTGTATGCCTGACGTTTTTTGTACTTCACCAGAGACCTCCTAGTCACCTAGCCTCTTTGAGGCACTTAACATAAATCTTGTCTGCGAGTTTCTTTAGGTAGTTTTTTCCAACATATTGTTGTCATGACTCAGCCATTAAACACAATCAAATAGTGCTATAAACAAATACACCATTACGGAAAGTTAAAATCGAAATTAAAAAAGGAAGAACTCAGGAGCCTTCCTTTCTAACAAGATAGATAATTGACAAAGAAGCTTAAAACTTATTTACCATCATCCCAAGAGTTTAAGAAATCCGCCAAAACATCACCATGACAAGCTTGCGGTTTGCAAAAACAGCCCAATCGCTTACCAGACAAAGCATAAACCTTTGACTTATCGACATTTAAAAATTTTTCATAATCAAAGTCATACTTAAATTTCCTGATGACTTCGTCTCGATCACCATCCTCAAACATTGAGTATGGATTTCCCCAGTAGGAGCCCCGACCAATGTATTCATAATGAGGAGAGTCTTTTTCAGCTTGATAGCTTTGGTCAGATTTTATATTGATAACTCTCGTGATACTAATGCGTATTAATCTGAAAGGAACTTTGGCATGCTTTAATGACTCGAGTTCAGTGTCAAATTCTTCACCATCATCAAAAATAATCGCATGTGTGATGTCCTCAGGTGACCAATTAGAAAAAATTGTAGACTTCACTGAAGATATATTTTCAGTACAAAATTTTTCTATAAGCTGATTCGGATCCTCAGGAAAGACCAACTCTACGTCATTCAAACTTGACGTTATCTTACTCACCTTCCTCGCAAATTTTGAATAGCAGTTAAAGAGCAGAGGGTATAAAACTAATATCTTTGCCATCAGAATAAGTGTTTAACCTTTAAGTCAAAGTCAGCATTGTCATTTAAATACTCTACCACTAAACGCCTATGGCATAAATGTGGCTCATGTTCACTACAAAGTAAGCAACCGTGATCTAATACTGACGGATTTACCAAGCGCTCAATATTACGTTTTGCCATCAAGTTCATGAACTGATCTTCATACTTCTCCCAACTCATGTCACCTTTCTTATAAGGGTTAAGGATTTCTTTAGTCGGAGCCAACTCCGGCATATGAACGTACTCTGCGCTACACAGCTCACGTACGAAGAACTTCAAATCATCACGCTTCGCAAAACCAGCCAACTGAGAAACATTATTTAGACGTACATCAATAAGTGTTTTTACCTCGGATTGCTTGAGGAATTGAAAAAACGTTTCTGCTTTTTTCTGAGTAAACCCAATTGTGTAAATGTTCATAATACCTCTCAAAAGATTGTAGCTACAAGCTTATAGCAGTAGCCTTGATATGGCTCTCCTAAACTAATGCATAGGATTCCAGATGTTGGTAAGTGATTCTCTACAATATCATCAAAGCGAGGATCTGTAGCAGCAAGGTCGTACTCAATGTTCTCATATGTAAATGAAGCTCTTCTTTTACCATCAGCATTGTGATAGAGCCTGAGTTCTTCAACTCGCACTAGATAAAGAGACTGAGAGACATGATAAGTTCGATCTACGATTGAAGCATATTCCACTCGATTACCAATACCCCACAGATCTGCGGGTACTTCCACTAAAGTATTCAGTTGCCCAATATCAATTGAGTAATTTTGTATCCAAGCTGTATTATCAATTAAATAGTTCTCTGGTTGATGAGGGAGCGGGGCATGCTGTGCTAGTCCTACACGAGCTTTTTGAAGAGGCTTAACATTGAAAGTTCCATGTGGATTTCGGACTCTAGCTTGTTGATGACTAAGCTCACCCCCTTGTAGATTTGAGACTGGTCTAATCCATCTACCCGTATTAACACATTTTCCCGCAACACAATGTTGACGATGCTTTATAGAATTGGCCAGTACCACGATTACAGATTGAGGCATATGTTCTCCTTGCAAAACCAGAATGGTTTAAAAACTAAGCAAACCTCTGTTAGTTAAGGAGTTATATCACCACCATTGATGGCCCAACTTGAAAAAGATCAATCACAAATAAGAAATCAAATGCTATGCGTTGAATTTGTATCAACTGAATATTAAAAATACGCTTTTTGAATAAAAAAACGGAGCCAATCGGCTCCGTTCTATATATAAATTCTTCCGCCCTACTTCTTAGGCACTTCCAACTGCATCTCTGGCATGGCCTGGCGCTTGGCTTTGAGCTTGCTCCAGATGATCCAGAATAGAATCACCAGAATCAATGCAATGACGTTGCCGATAGCAATAATGATCATGCTGCGCTTACGTTCGGCTTCGCGCTCGGCGATGATGCGTTTTTCCATTTCTATGCGACGCTGCTCGGCGATCTCAGCTTCTTTCGCTAAACGTGCAGCTTCAAGATCCACCTCATCAACGACGCTGAATGACTGCTCTTTGATTGGGAAGACTAATGAGCGCTTAGTCGCCAGGTCTGTGGCAAAGACTTCACCATGCCATGAGTACTTACCTAACTCTGGATCATTATCCATCTTAAGTGTGGTTTTGGTGCCGTCAGCAGAGACTTGGCCTTGGCTATAACTGATAAAGCCGTCTGGCGCTTCTTGCTCTACATTCACCGCGATAGAGCCCGGAGTAATCATGCCTTGCTCACCACTGACCACCAGCTGGTGTGGCTGGTCTGCATGACGTGATTGAATAAAGGTGCGCGTGATTGGCGATGGGTAAACCAGTACCACTTGCTCTTGTGCTCGAAGGAATACGCCGTTGCCAGAGGTAATGCGCGCGCGGTATTTGCCCGGCTCAACGTCAATCGGTAATTGGACAGTGAAGACACCATCTCCAGCTTTTTCATCCAAACCACGGCCATCATCGGCAAACTCACCAATCACCATAGGTACTGGGCGAGCTTCTTTAATCAGTTCGCCCTCATTCTCCACAAACTTAGTGAAGGTAACGCGCAAATTGACGCGGTCTAGGAAGTCACGCAGTACAAGCGGCTTATCGTCTGAGGTTAAACGCGCAGTAAACTTGAGTGCTTCGTTGTGGTAAAGGCGATTCGGGAACACATCAGTGCTAAGTTTGAGGTGCGAGATCAGACGGATGTTGTTTTTCGGGGTCACTTTACCTACGGCTTGCCAAGGGCCCGCCATAGGCTTGTCTACAGAGATAATGTCGAGGGAAGGTTCTTGATACCAACGCACGTTGTCGTAAGTACCCCATGCGTAATATTTTTTACCATCAGGGCGGACAAGGACGACAGGTTGAGAACTTTGTTCACGATAAACCAAAAAAGTAATCTGTTCGATGGTAGGATCGACACGAAAGCGGTTATCTAACAAAGACATGGCGGACTCGCTCGCGGAAAACGCGAAACAACTCCAGAACGCTAAAATAGCGACTGACAAAGCCCTCAACATAGTCTCTCCTATTTACTACCAAATACTGTCGTTCACCAGTTCGAGTCTTTTCTGGTGTGCTTCTACTTCATCGGCAGTTGCACGCAAAACCTTTAGCGCTTTTCTTCCTTCAACACGACGAATGCCTTCGGCTTCGCCATCTTTTTTATTGGCATTAAATTCTAGGCTTGTTTGACCACCCGTCATTAGGAGGTAAACGTCGGCTAGAATCTCCGCATCGAGCAATGCCCCGTGGAGAGTACGGTGTGAGTTATCAATGCCATAGCGTTCACACAATACGTCGAGGTTGTTTCGCTTGCCCGGGAAGATTTTCTTCGCCATGGCAAGGGTATCGGTCACCTTACAGTAATCATCCGTCTTACCGATGCCTGGATTGAGCATTTCAAACTCGTAATCCATGAAGCCGGTATCGAAGGGCGCGTTGTGGGCAACCAGCTCGGCGCCTTTAATGAAATCTAGAAACTCTTGGTGTACGGCAGAGTATTCTGGCTTGTCGACCAAGAATTCATCCGTAATACCGTGGACTCCAATCGCGTCTGGTTGGATTTCACGGTCAGGCTTTAAGTAAACGTGAAAGTGACGACCAGTCAGCTTACGGTTGATGATCTCCACGGCACCAATTTCGATGATGCGGTGACCCATGTAGTGCGGGCCGCCTTCTAGGTTCATACCCGTGGTTTCGGTATCGAGAACGACAATACGATTATGTTCAGAATTGCTGCTGGTATTCATAAGGTTATGTGTGTCAGACTATGCTTTATTAAATGTTTCGGCTAATAGTACCAAAAATATGACCAAACACGTTGAGATTTTCACTGACGGATCTTGTTTAGGCAATCCGGGCCCAGGTGGTTACGGCATTGTGCTGCGTTACAAGCAAACGGAAAAGACCCTAGCGAAAGGCTACACGCTGACGACCAATAACCGCATGGAAATGTTGGCTGCAGTGGTTGCACTTCAAACGCTAAAAGAGCCATGCCAAGTGACGTTAACAACGGATAGCCAGTACGTGCGCCAAGGCATTACGCAATGGATTCATAACTGGAAAAAACGTGGCTGGAAAACGGCAGATAAGAAGCCAGTGAAAAATGCCGATTTATGGCAAGCATTGGATAAAGAAACCGCTCGCCATAAAGTAGATTGGCATTGGGTTAAGGGCCACGCAGGCCATCGTGAGAATGAAATCTGTGATGAGCTAGCGCGCACAGCCGCTGAGAACCCAACCGAAGAAGATACGGGTTACCAAGCATCTTAGTTTTTACTGCTTGAGACCTTTTTCACCGCACTACCCTCTCTGTTCATCACACCCAGTGGTGTTAACTTTCTCTTCAAGCGCCAATGTGGCTTGATAGGTTTGAGAGGGTACGTTCGTTTACGGGCAACGATATAATACAAACTCCCCGCTGGTGATGCCCAATCACCCAAACTGTTCTCTAACCACGTCCACATAGTTTTGTAACGCGTCATCGGAAACAACGCGTAACGATCGCAGTGAATCACCTGATAGTTGAGTACGCCCAGCCAATCTTTGATGCGGTTGGCGGTGAACATGCGCCCACTCCAAGGCAAATTGTTTCTACGCCAAGGTAATAAACTTGCTAAGCCAGTGAAACTAATCGGGTTAAAGCCCGTAATAATAAGATAACCATCATCCATCATGACGCGATCAACTTCGCGCAGCAGTCGATGGGGATCACTTGCATAGTCAAGCTGATGAGCAAGCACGACAACATCAAAGCTTTTTTCTAAAAAGGGTAATTCGTAACCATCTGCGATGACATTATGCAACGGGTTCTGGATATCTACGTTGACTTGGTGTTGAATGTTACAACTACAGCTGGTTAGCTCACAGCTCAAGCCGCCCAATTTCAGCATGTGGTAACCGAACAACTTCGGACACCATTCATCGAGTCGGGTTTGGATTGACTCAAGTACCCACGGCCCATTGTTCATCTCTGACCAGGTCGACGGGTGCTGTAAAGTTTTGTTGCTGAGTGCTGGTTTCATTAACCACCTGACTATTAAAAGGGTGACGGAGAACGAATCGTGTTAGAGATCAAAAGCATACCCGCATTTAATGATAATTACATCTGGCTGATACAAAATAGCGATAAGCGATGTGCCGTGGTCGATCCGGGCGATGCTAAGCCAGTGTTAGAATATTTGCAGGCTAACGAGTTAACTTTAGAAGCGATCTTAATTACACACCACCACAACGATCACATTGGCGGCGTTTCAGATTTAGTTCGTGCTTTTCCTCATGTTTCTGTCGTAGGTCCGAAAGCAGAACCTATCCCAACATTAACCAATGCTATGGAAGAAGGCGACAAATTTGAGCTTTTCGGTGAAATTTTCATGGTGCTCGGTTTACCAGGTCACACACTGGGCCACATTGGCTATGTAGGTGACGGTAAATTGTTCTGTGGCGACGTACTGTTCTCGGCTGGCTGCGGCCGTATTTTTGAAGGCACACCAGAGCAGATGTTCGAGTCACTGAGCAAAATCATGAAGCTGCCTGAAGAGACGGAAGTGTTCTGTGCACATGAATACACCGCAAGTAACGTAGCCTTTGCCCTAGCGGTTGAGCCCGACAATGAGCACTTGCGCCAGTACCGTTACGATGTAAACCGCCTGCGCGGATTAAACATTCCAACCATTCCTACCACACTACGCAAAGAAAAGTTAATCAACCCATTCTTGCGTGCAACCAACGCAGAAGTGATTCAATCTGTCACGAACCGTATTGAAAATAGCGATCCGTGCTCGGTTTTTACAGCTCTACGTGAGTGGAAGAACGAATTTTAACCAATTTCTGCTTGTAAACTTGCACGACGCAAGTATTATCGTGAGCTGATTTTCATAGAAGCGCCTCTGGCGCTTCTATTGCGTTTGGGGCTGATATAAATCTGTTTGAATTTCACCCAAACGCATAAAGTAGCGGCAAACCCGCCTCTACCCTTAGTTAGTGTTACAAGATGTCTATTATCTTGCGACTGCCACGCACATTGTTGCGCGACAGGCAGGAGAAGATAAACAGGCCCTAGATAGGCTGAATCCATGCGTTTAAAGTACAGTTGGGCGTTGGCGTTACTACTTTCTGGCTGTCAATTGACACAGTCAGATTCAACAAACACCCCAACACCAGAAACCAATAAGTCCGAGCAAGCGGTAAAACAAGACGCGGCTCAAGCGGACTCCAAGAAAAAGCAATCGATAGCAAAGAAACCTGCTAAAGAGACGCCGAAAACCCTTTCTCCTCAGGAACAAGAAGATGTATGGCGTCGTATCGGCATGCAGCTTGAGATGGACATCCCAGATAACAAGAAAGTGGCATACTACCGTACATGGTATCTGAAGCACCCTAACCACCTGCGCACCGTTTCTGAGCGTGCACAGCCGTTTTTGTACATGATTACAAAACGCATTGAAGAACGTGGTCTTCCAATGGAGTTGGCGCTTCTACCTATCGTAGAGAGCTCATTTGACCCATTCGCGTACTCACACGGCAGTGCGGCAGGTCTTTGGCAGTTCGTTCCTGGTACCGGCAAGATGATGGGCCTAGAGCAAAACTACTGGTACGACGGTCGTCGTGATGTGTACGCAGCGACAGATGCTGCTCTTGATTACCTAGAGCAACAAAGCGAGCGCTTTGACGGTAACTGGGACCAAGCGATTGCCGCTTACAACAGTGGTGGCGGTCGTGTATCAAGCGCGATTCGTAAGAACAAAAAGCTAGGTAAACCTACGGACTTCTTCTCTTTGGACCTTCCAAAAGAGACCAGCAGTTACGTTCCTAAGCTACTTGCGCTTGCAGACATCATTGCGAACCAAGATAAGTACGGCATCGACATTCCACCGATCCCGAACAAACCTGTGCTTACGCAAGTCGATCCAAAAGAACAATTGGATCTCGCAATTGCGGCAGACTACGCAGGCATTGGTGTGAAAGAGTTGCAAGGTTACAACCCAGCTTACAACCAATGGTCGACAGCACCTAATGGCCCACACCAGCTTCTTATTCCTATCGAGAAAAAGGATCAGTTCCTTGCTCAGGTGAAGAAGAACCGTGGTAAAGGCATGAAGGTCGCACGCTACAAAGTGAAGTCTGGTGACTCACTCAGCGTATTGGCTCAAAAGTACGGTACGACAACGAAAGTTATCCAACGTGCTAACGGCCTAAAAAACAACAATATTCGCGTTGGTCAGTACCTAATGATCCCAACGTCAACAAAAGACGATGCTAAGTACGCGTTAACCGCCGAAAATCGCCTGAACAAAACGCAATCTCAAGCTCGCGGTCAATTCAAACTGACTCACGTTGTGCAATCTGGCGAGAGCTTGTGGTCTATCGCAAAAGAGAACAAGGTTTCTCATAAGTCTCTGGCGAAATGGAACGGCATGGGACCAAAAGACACCTTGCGCGTTGGCCAAAAGCTGGTGATTTGGAAGAACTCAGACAAGGGCGCCGTCATTCGCACCGTTTTCTATAACGTGCGTTCTGGCGATACCATCAGTGGCATTGCGAGCAAGTTTAAGGTGAAGAGCAACGACATCGTGAAATGGAATTCTCTTCAAAAGCAGAAGTACCTGAAACCAGGTCAGAAGCTTAAGTTGTATGTTGACGTAACTAAGGTAAGTGTATGAACCCATCGAGTAACCCGCTTGTAATGTTGTTGGATATTTTCCGTTCTCCAACATCGTGCTTCCTAGCGCTGTATCAGCGTGGAGGCTGGGGGTGGCAACCGTTCATCTTTTTGATGCTCAGCCCATTCCTATTCTGGGGTGCCTATTTCTCGAATGTGGATTTCACTTGGCTAAGTGAACAATTAACGGCTCAATTCCAACAGGTCGATCCTAAGCAGATTGAACTGTTGGAACCAAACACGCTGATGGCAAGTGCGATCATTAATGACGTGTTCAACCGCTTTGCGACTCTGCTGCTTTTGGCGTTGTGGTTCTTCCTAGCGACTAAAGCAAGCAAACAACAATACGGCTATTGGAAATGGTTTGCAGCGGCTTCTGCAATCCTGTTCCCTGCGGTTTTAGGCGACATCGCAAGCTATGCGAGCCTGTTACTGAAACACGGTCAGGTAATGACGTACGCGGCGGATTTAAACAGCCTAAATGGTTTGTTGAAACTGCCTTTAACCAACGAGTGGTCGCACTTTGCTAGCTCACTACCGCTACTGCTGCCTTGGTACATTGTATTGGGCTATGGTGTGGTTCTGACTTGGACAGAGTTTGAACGCGGACAGGCTCTTGTGATTTCGAGCCTGCCTTGGATTGCGTTCTACGTAATTTGGGCGTTGTACATCGTTATTGCTTGAGCCATTTAAGCGAACTCATAAGAGCCCTTACTGGTCGTTAAGCGTAAACGACACCAATAATGGATTATGATCGGAAGCGTCGCTCTGCGGCGCTTTCGCGTTTTTGAGGGTCAGACCTCGATAAAAAACGTGATCGAGTGGCAAGCCGGTAATGAACTGAGTGCGGTTGTCTTGGCTAAACGTCACTTCCTGCAAATTGGCTTTTTGCAGTGCTTTCTTCATCGCCGTTAAGCGTTCTTCGCTCCAGCTATTAAAATCCCCTGCAAACAGAATCGGGCCTGTATGCTCCTTCAGCACCTTCTCTAATACAGACAACTGTGACGTGTATTCCTCGGTGCCCACGGTAAAGTTGATTGCATGAATGTTCACCACCGCCAAGGTTTCACCGTTACTGAGCTGATACTTACTGTACAGCGCGGATTTAGGCAAACGCAGCCACGGTTCTTTAGACGTATACGCGCAAGCTCGAATGGGTTCTTTCTGCGCAATGCTGATCACCCCCGCCCCACTGCCAAGCGCTTTGAACGCACTGACTTGGTTACTGACCCAGTGCCCATCCACCAGCCAGTTTTTGAATTCATCGGTTAAGCTTGCTTCTTGTAGTAAAAGCAGTTGTTTATTGGCAGAGAATGCATCGAGAGCTTGCTGCCAGTTGTCTCGGTTTTGTTTGTAGATGTTCCACACCAAGACATTTAACTCACCATCCTTGTCGAGCACCTGTGGCTGTTTAAACTCCATACAGCGAATATCTTGAGTAATGTTCGTTCCTGTTTGAGTAATGATTTGTGGTTGCTCTGGCACCGTGAAGATCACCTGAAAGCTGACAAGTCCGGCGATAATAAGAAAAACTACCGCAAAAGCTAAACGCTGATACATAGGCCTACCTAACGACAAAAATGGCACGCATAAAATGCTCATAATAAAAAAGGAGCCATTTTCGGCTCCCTTTTAGCTTACTCAAATTTTCACCACATAATGAAGTGAAATCTTAAATCGCGTCTTCGTCTTCTTCGCCAGTACGGATACGTACTACGCGCTCGATATCCGTAACAAAGATCTTACCGTCACCAATCTTACCGGTTTGTGCCGTTTCAATGATGGTTTCAACACACTTGTCTGCAACGTCTTCCGTCACTACAATTTCTAGCTTCACTTTAGGCAGGAAATCCACCATGTACTCTGCACCACGGTACAATTCTGTGTGACCTTTCTGACGACCGAAGCCTTTCACTTCAGAGACTGTCATCCCTGTAATGCCTACTTCAGCCAACGCTTCTCGAACATCATCCAATTTGAATGGCTTGATAATCGCTTCAATCTTTTTCATGTTCATCCCTTAAGCTTCAATCGTTTGCGCATATTATCGGTTAGCACCTCACAACATTCAATCCTTGTTATCATCAAGCACTTGAAAATCCTGACACTGGTGGAATTTATTTGCGGATGAATGTAACAAAGTCGCGAAGTCAGCAATCCCATGTGCACCAAACGAAAAAGCCAGAGCGTTTGGCTCTGGCTTGATTTGAATCTTTATCTGGCTTGCACCCGTGCTTATTACTTCAAGCTTGCGTAATACGCTGCCAAGTTTGCGATATCTTCGTCAGACAGCAGATTAGCTTGTGCTTGCATCACTGGCGCTAGACCTCCCGTGCGTTGGCCCGCTTTGTAAGCCTTGATTGAACTAGCGATGTATTGCTCGTTCTGACCTTTCAGGTTTGGGTAACCAGGAATCACCGCGATACCATCCGCGCCATGACAAGCAGCACATACGCCTGCTTTTGCTTGCCCTGCGGCTACATCACCTGCCGCCAGAGCTTGCCCACTTAACATGGTTAGCGCCACCATTGCGCCCATGATTGTTTTCTTCATTGCTTCACCTAATCGATTCTTATTTAAGGATTTTTATATTTTATAATCGACATTGTGGCATGAATTACAACGACTTGCGCCAGATAAGTTCACAATCTTGACCACTGAAGGCTTGATCAACAAACAAATCGCCGACCGCCACCACCTGATCTTGGTACATCAGAATCGGTATTTGGCGACGCAGCCAACTTGGCACATTGTACTCTTGGAATAACTTCTTCAGCTTACGGCTATGGTTACGCGTGGTTGGGTGCGCAGAGAGCCCTTCTGGATTAAACGTCACTCGCAATAGCTCTGGATGAGGCGGCATAGCAATGGTGGCTTGCTCTGAGTTGGTACTCAAGGTGAGCTCTCCCAACGGCTCGGGCAACAGCAAAGCAGTATCGGTTTGAATGGCACTTTGCCACGTCGTGACATCAACCGTTTCGGTTACCCAATACAGGCGATTCTGAAAACGGCGAACTTCACCCTGCTTGAGCTGAAGCTTTGGATTGGCATCTTGCTGCGCCAGCGCGACCTCATTCCAAATCAAATTGAGCTGAACTTGCGTTGGCATATTGGCATTTAGCTTAGCCAGCCACATACGAACCAATCGCGCACGAGCCAATTCACTGTGCGTCGCTAACTCTTCAATACTCAGGCTCAAATCACTTTGTAGTGCGCGTTCAAACACTGCGCTAAGCAACTCGTCCAGCAAAGCTTCTTGCTGCGCGCACAAACTCGCACTGCGCTGCACCGCTTGATGGATGCTCGGCCAACGTTCAGAAAGTTCTGGCACAATACGATGACGGAGGAAATTACGATCGTAACGCGTATCTTGATTACTTTCGTCTTCTACCCAATCTAGCCCTTGCTCCTTCGCTACGGCCTCAATCTGCTCGCGCTTGATAGCTAATAGCGGACGGACCAAAGTGCCACCAGCAAACGGCATGCTTTCTGCCATTGAAGATAGACCTTTCGGGCCGCTGCCGCGCTTCAACGCTAACAAGAAGGTTTCCACCTGGTCATCGGCATGTTGACCTGTCAGCAATAAATCACCGGACTGGATGTGCTTCGCCAACGCTTGATAACGCGCTTCTCGAGCCAACAGCTCTATACTTTCGCCGCTGTTAGTGTCTAGACTCACACGCTCAACAGAACAGGTAATTCCCGCTTGCTCAGCCCACACTAAACATTTATCCGCCCATTCGTCCGCGTTGGAGCTTAAACCATGATGCACGTATACGGCGTGACACTTGAATGAGTGAGAATCTGTTGATTGATTGTCTACCGAATACGCTTGCTGATAACGACTAAGCAGTTCGAGTAATAAACGCGAATCTACCCCACCACTAAACGCCAAGACAATCTTGGTGCCTGATTGGTAATAACGATCAAGAACTTGAGCAAATTGCGCGTAAAGCGATTCCATAAATCATCCGATAGAAACAAAAAAGGGTTGGACGCACGCCCAACCCTTTCTATTTTATCTGTTATCTTGCGAGAATTCAGCTAGTGCCTAGCGGCAGCTGTAATTAGCAGTAACCGTAGTTCATTAGACGCTGGTAACGACGCTCTAGTAGCGTTTCGTGGTCTAGTTGCTCAAGGTCTTCTAGCTGGCGAAGCAGGTTTGCTTTCATGTTTGCAGCCATTTGAGCGTGGTCGCGGTGCGCACCACCTAATGGCTCTTCGATGATTTCATCGATAAGCTCAAGCTCTTTCAGACGTGGAGCGGTTAGACCCATCGCGTCTGCTGCTTGTGGTGCTTTGTCTGAATCACGCCATAGGATTGAAGCACAACCTTCTGGAGAGATTACTGAGTACGTTGAGTACTGAAGCATGTTCACGTAGTCACCTACACCGATTGCAAGTGCACCGCCTGAACCGCCTTCACCAACAACGTTACAGATGACTGGCACTTTAAGACCAGACATCACTTTAAGGTTAGTCGCGATAGCTTCAGATTGGCCACGCTCTTCCGCGCCAACACCTGGGTATGCACCTGCCGTGTCGATGAAAGTGATGATAGGCATGTTGAAACGCTCTGCCATTTCCATCAAACGTAGCGCTTTACGGTAACCTTCTGGTTTGGGCATACCAAAGTTACGTTTTACTTTTTCTTTGGTCTCACGACCTTTTTGGTGACCAATGATCATCACTGGGCGACCTTCAAGACGTGCGATACCACCAACGATCGCTTTGTCGTCAGCAAACGCGCGGTCACCCGCTAGTTCGTCAAATTCATCAAAAGCGTGCTTGATGTAATCCAGTGTGTATGGACGTAAAGGGTGACGAGCCAGTTGAGCTGTTTCCCATGCACCTAGATTGCTGAAGGTTTTCTTCTTAAGTTCTAGGCTCTTTTTCTCAAGCTGTTCGATTTCTTTATCAAGGTCAACCGCAGAATCACCACCGTGACGAGATACGTCGCGTAGCGCTTCAATTTTTGCTTCTAGTTCTGCAATTGGCTTTTCAAATTCAAGAAAGTTTAGGCTCATCTATGAATCCTTTTTGACTCAGCGTCTTACGTATTGCGCTGAATTTTTTAGTTAAATTCGAGTTCTACTTGGCCTTTACCAAGTAACTGTTTTAAATCGTCTAGCAATGTATCAGTTGGCGTTACTCGCCATTCGGTGCCCAATGTTAACCGCGCTCTGGCGTCGGCACGCTGGTAGTATACATTGACAGGTACGGTTCCGGCTTTGTGCGGTTCTAAAATACGCGTAAATTGTTCAAAGAATTTATCGTTGATCTGGTTAGCATCAATAGATACCGACAAACCACGTGCGTATTTTTCACGTGCAGTACCCAGATCCATAACTTCACGCGCCGACATTTTAAGGCCACCGTTGAAGTCATCAAAGCTGACCTGTCCAGAAACCACCAGAATTTTATCTTTTTCGAGAAGTTCTGCATACCTATCAAGCGCATCCGAGAACAACATCACCTCCATTCGACCACTTCGATCGTCCAGAGTCATGATGCCAATTCGTGTACCGCGCTTAGTTGTCATCACACGAGCTGCAATCACCAAACCCGCGACTGTCACGGATTGATCGCGACGAGTTGGGGTCGCGTCTTTTAGTCGACAACTAACGTACTTATTTAGTTCCTTTATGTATGCGTTAACTGGGTGGCCGGTCAAATATAAACCGAGCGTCTCACGCTCACCCTCTAACCATACTTTCTCTGGCCATGCTGGCACTTGAGTATATTTGTGTTCCACTTCTTCTGGCGCATCAGTCAAAACACCGAACATATCGGTTTGACCAAAGGCTTCCGCTTGGTGGTGTTGGCTTGCTGCTTTCACCGCATCATTGAGCGATGCCATCAATGCCGCACGGTGTGGACCGAGCCTGTCGAGTGCGCCCGCGTAAATCAGTTTTTCGATAACACGCTTGTTGACCTTTTTCAGGTCGATTCGCGCACAGAAGTCAAATAGGTCAATGAAGTGACCACCTTTGTTGCGCGCTTCTAAGATCGCATCGATTGGACCTTCACCCACACCTTTAATCGCGCCGATGCCGTAAACAATCGCGCCATTCTCATCGACGTTAAAGCGGTACAAGCCGGCATTGATGTCTGGAGGAAGCACGGTGAGCTTCATGCGGAAACATTCGTCAACTAGGCCAACCACTTTCTCAGTGTTATCCATATCGGCGGTCATTACCGCTGCCATGAATTCCGCTGGATAGTGCATCTTCAGCCATAGAGTTTGGTACGAAACCAAAGCGTAGGCAGCCGAGTGAGATTTGTTAAAGCCGTAACCCGCGAACTTCTCTACCAAGTCGAAGATCTTCATCGCCAACTCGCCATCGACGCCGTTGGCAATTGCTCCCTCTTCGAAGGTTGCACGCTGTTTCGCCATCTCTTCCGGTTTCTTCTTACCCATCGCACGACGAAGCATGTCCGCACCACCAAGGGTGTAGCCAGACAGCACCTGTGCGATCTGCATTACCTGTTCTTGATACAGGATGATGCCGTAAGTCGGATCGAGAATTTCTTGAAGCGATTCGTGTTGCCACTTTTCATCTGGGTATGAGATCGCCTCACGGCCGTGCTTACGGTCGATAAAGTTATCTACCATGCCCGACTGCAACGGACCCGGACGGAACAGTGCTACCAATGCGATGATGTCTTCGAAACAGTCCGGTTGCAGACGCTTGATCAGCTCTTTCATACCGCGCGATTCAAGCTGGAATACCGCAGTGGTTTCTGAGTTTTGCAGCAAACGGAATGACGCCGCATCATCCAGTGGAATCGATTCGATGCGAACAGCTTCTTTACCTTCGCGTTCTAAACGCGGGTTAATCAGACCCAACGCCCAGTCGATGATGGTTAGGGTACGCAGGCCCAAGAAGTCAAACTTAACCAGACCGGCCGTTTCAACGTCGTTCTTATCGAACTGAGTAACCGGGAAGTGGCCTTCCGAGTCAGCATAAATCGGCGCGAAGTCAGTAATGGTGGTTGGTGAGATTACAACACCACCCGCGTGCTTACCGGCATTACGTGTACAACCTTCAAGGAGGCGACACATGTCGATAAGCTCTTTCACTTCTTCATCTGCGTCATACAACTCAGGAAGTGCAGGCTCAGCTTTGAACGCTTTCTCTAGCGTCATGCCCGGATCAGGCGGAACCAATTTTGAAATACGATCAACAAAGCCAAACGGGTGGCCAAGTACACGGCCTACGTCACGGATTACCGCTTTCGCCGCCATGGTACCAAAGGTGATAATCTGAGATACCGCATCACGGCCATACATTTCTGCAACGTGGTCAATTACTTGGTCACGCTTATCCATACAGAAGTCGACGTCGAAATCGGGCATGGATACACGTTCTGGGTTCAAGAAACGTTCGAATAGAAGGTCGTATTCCAATGGGTCAAGGTCGGTGATCTTCAGTGCGTATGCCACCAAAGAACCAGCACCCGAACCACGACCCGGCCCTACCGGAATCGCGTTGTCTTTCGACCACTGGATGAACTCCATTACGATCAAGAAGTAACCGGGGAAGCCCATTTGGTTGATTACGTCGAGTTCGATTTGCAGACGATCATCGTATTCAGGACGACGCTGTTTGCGCTCTTCCTCATCTGGGAACAGGAACTCTAGACGCTCTTCCAGACCTTCGCGAGATTTCATGACCAAGAAGTCGGTCTCTTCCATACCTTCAGTTGGGAAGGCTGGAAGGAAGTATTCACCCAAACGTACTGTCACGTTACAACGCTTGGCAATTTCAACACTGTTTTCTAACGCTTCCGGAATGTCGGCAAACAGCTCGCACATTTCCTCTTCAGTACGCAGGTATTGTTCTGGGCTGTAGTTCTTTGGACGACGCGGATCTTCTAGGGTGTAACCATCATGGATCGCAACGCGGATTTCATGGGCGTCAAATAAGTCTTCACTGATGAAAACAACTTCGTTGGTTGCGACAACTGGCAGCTCAACCTCTTCTGCCAATTCAATCGCAAAGTGCAGGTAAGTTTCTTCATCCGGACGACCAGTACGAACCAATTCTAGATAGAAGCGATCTGGGAAATATTGGTTGTAGAACTCGACACAACTGTCGACAACTTTACGGTTGCCTTTTAGCAATGCTTTACCGATTTCACCGTTTTTCGCGCCTGATAGAACGATCAAACCTTCTGATAGTTCAGCCAACCAAGCTTTGTCGAGCACCGGTTGGTGTTGTACATGACCACGAAGGTAAGCTTTTGAGATCAGCAACGTGAGGTTTTTATAACCTTCGTTGTTTGCCGCAAGTAACGTTAATTGCGTCAGCTCCTCGCCAAACTCATCCGATTGCATTTTGAAATCAGCACCGATGATTGGCTTCACACCACTGCCGTGCGCAGTGCCATAGTATTTCACCAAACCACATAGGTTAGTGAAATCGGTCAATGCCATTGCAGGCATGCCGAGTTCGGCGACTTTCTTAACGAGCGGTGGAACTTTGTTGATACCATCCACCATCGAGAAATCACTGTGAACTCTTAGGTGAATGAACTTGGGATCTGACATTAACAGGTACCGTAAAACTATATCTTATTTGGGATTCTAACCTAAAGCAGGCGTGGTTTATAACACCGATACGCCTATTCTATGACTTTGCTTTATTCTTCGATGCCGAGCGCTTTCTTCACGGGCTTGAAGCTCTTACGGTGTTCACTGATCACACCGTGTTGCTCAATCGCTTCGAAGTGCGCTTTGGTTGGGTAACCTTTGTGCTTAGCAAAGCCAAACTGTGGGTATTGTTTATCCAACTCTTCCATTTCTTGGTCACGAACCACTTTAGCAATGATTGACGCCGCGCTGATTTCCGCCACGCGCAAGTCGCCTTTCACTACTGCTTGGGAATCCATTGGCAGTTCAGGACAACGATTACCATCGATAAGCGCAAGGTCTGGCTGTACTTTCAAACCCTCAATCGCACGTTGCATGGCAACCATGGTCGCTTGCAGGATGTTGAGCTCATCAATCTCTTCAGGAGAACAACGGCCTACCGCCCATGCCAATGCTTTCTCTTTGATTTCTGGCAGCAGTGCAAGGCGTTTTTTCTCACTCAGTTTTTTCGAATCGTTTAAACCTTCAATTGGGTTATTTGGATCTAAAATAACCGCTGCGGTAACAACATCACCCACCAAAGGACCACGCCCTACCTCATCAACACCCGCAACCAACTGGTAGCCTTGCGGGTATTCAAACGGTGGTAGTTCTACTTTTGCTTTGGTCGTTTTTGGTTTTACAGCCATGGTCAATCTCTATTTTTCAATCAGTTTTAGAACCGCGTTTGCGGCTTGTTGATCCGCATCTTTACGAATCCAATGATGCATTTCAGTGAACTTATCCAACATTTCTCGGTTATCGCTCTCTAGTAAGCGAGACACTTCGTCGAATAAATTGTCTGGCGTGCAATCATCTTGCAGATATTCTTTAACCAGCTCGGTATCAGCCAGAATGTTTGGCAGCGAAACATATTTCGTTTTCAGCAGGCGCTTAGCAAGGAAAGCCGTCACCGCGTTCACACGGTAACCTACCACCATTGGGCGTTTGAGCAACATACACTCTAACGCCACGGTGCCAGACGCCAACATCACGGCATCTGAAGCGGTAATTACGTTGCGCGCAGTATCGTCCACCAGTTTGAAATCAAGCTCTGGCGCATGCTCTTTCCACGCTTGCTCGAATTGTTCGCGACGTTTCTGGTTTACTAGCGCTACGACGAAGCCAAGATCGGGGAATTTCTGGTGCAATTTCTTACACGTTTCGATAAATGGCTGAGAGAGCATTTTCAACTCGCTGCCACGGCTACCCGGAAGTACCGCTAACCATTGCTTATCTTGCTCTAAACCGAGTAGCTCGCGTGCAGGCACTTTGTCTGATTGCAGCGGAATGGCATCAGCCAATGTGTGACCAATGAATTCACAAGGCACGTTGAATTTATCGTAGAACGCTTTTTCAAACGGTAAGAATGCCAGTACTAGGTTAGTCGCTGCTTCAATTTTAAAGATGCGCTTTTGACGCCACGCCCAAACCGACGGGCTTACGTAATGTACGGTTTTGATGCCAGCATTTTTCAGGTCTAGCTCAACACGTAAGTTAAAATCTGGCGCATCGATACCAACAAAGACATCCGGCGGGTTATCAGTGAAGTATTTCACGAGCTCAGCTTTGACTTTCAGCAGTCTTGGCAAGCGGCCCAGCACTTCAACCAAGCCCATTACGGCGAGCTCTTCCATGTCGAACAGAGACTCGCAGCCTTGCGCGATCATTTTAGGGCCACTAATACCAACAAACTCTGCGTCTGGGTATTGCTGTTTTACCGCTTTGATAAAGCCTTCACCTAGCGTGTCGCCAGACAGTTCTCCGGCAATGATGCCGATACGTAATGGTCTTTCCATATCTACTTCGCTATTTTTCCTGTGCGCTATGGGTAACGTTTTAAACTATGTAGACACATAAACCGCACAATCTGCAGCGTACAAACCGTTATCCATAAAACACAAAAAGACCGCAGCCCAATTTGGGCGCGATCTTTTCAATTTAACCGCTCATTCGTTGATTAACGAATAATGCCACGTTCCGTTGTTTCCAGAATATCTGAGAAACGTTTCACTGCCGGCCACTCTTGTGCCATTTCAGCTAGGATTGGTTTCACTTCTTCCAGAGTCTTACCTGAACGGTAGATTTCTTTGTACGCTTTTTGCAACGCACGAATTTCTGGTTTTTCGAAACCGTTACGCTTCAAGCCAACCAAGTTCAAACCAAATGGGGTTGCGTGGTTACCTTGAGCCAATACGTAAGCTGGTACGTCTTGAACAACCGCAGAACAGCCGCCAACGTAAGCATAAGCACCAACCGTACAGAATGGATGAATCGCAGAAAGCGCCATTACACCTGCGTGATCATCTACCGTTACGTGACCACCAAGGATCGCATTGTTACCAATGTGAGTATGGTTACCAACGACTACGTCATGTGCGATGTGTGCGTTTACACAAAGCAGGTTGTCGTCACCAATCACTGTTGTTGCTTTATCTTGAACCGTACCACGGTGAACCTGAACCGCTTCACGAATCACGTTACGGTCACCGATAACCACAGTTGTATCTTCGCCACCGTACTTCTTGTCTTGGTTTTCTTCACCAATCACAGCATGTGGGAAAATGCGGTTATCTTTACCAATTTTGGTGTGGCCTTTGATCACTACGTGAGACATCACTTCTGTGCCTTCACCAATCTCCACCGCAGAGGTGATGTAAGTGAAAGGACCAACGGTCACGTTAGCGCCAATTTTCGCGCCTTCTTCTACCACCGCAGCTGGGTGGATTTTAGCGGTTTCATGAATCATATTAAAACTCTCGACGAGCACACTTCAGCTCAGCTGAACATACCACTTCGCCGTCAACTTTTGCCACACCGCTGAATGCAGCAATGCCACGACGCTCTTTCAGAAATTCTACTTCAATAATCATTTGATCGCCTGGTACTACTGGTTTACGGAACTTAGCACCGTCAACACTTGCGAAGTAGTACAGTTCGTTTTCCGTCGGTGCACCAAATGATTTAAATGCAAGTAGGCCTGTCGCCTGAGCCATCGCTTCCAGGATCAATACGCCTGGGAATACTGGTAGCTGTGGAAAGTGACCTGTGAACTGAGGTTCGTTAACCGACACATTTTTAATTGCGTGAAGGTACTTCTCTTCTTGGAAGTCAATCACACGGTCGATCAATAAGAATGGGTAGCGATGAGGTAGTAGCTCTTGAATTTCAGAGATGTTCATCGTTTTCTTTTCAGTAGTCAAAGTCGTCTTCCTATATCAATTCTCAACAACCAAGATGGCAAGGCAGCGGCAAATGCCACTTATGCAGTAATCGCCTGCAAAGTGTATACCAGCTTGGTGATAAATCTACTTATAGCGCGTCATTATAGAAGAAAAAGACCCGCATTTCGCGAGTCTTTGTTCAGAATGTGGAACTAAGATTCTTCTTTCGTTTCCAGCTGTTTCTCAACAGCTTTCAGACGTTTGTTCATCTCGTCAATGCGGTGAACTCGAGTCGCCGTCTTGCGCCACTCTCGGTTGGTTTGCAGTGGAATGCCTGATGAGTACAGACCTTTCTCTTCGATACTGCGCATAACCATGCCCATACCGGTGATAGCTACGCCATCTGCAATCGTGATGTGGCCATTCAGAACCGACGCGCCGCCGATCTGACAGTACTTACCAATTTTCGTACTGCCCGC
Organism: Vibrio sp. LB10LO1; assembly: GCF_010092875.1. Taxonomy (NCBI): domain Bacteria; kingdom Pseudomonadati; phylum Pseudomonadota; class Gammaproteobacteria; order Vibrionales; family Vibrionaceae; genus Vibrio; species Vibrio sp. LB10LO1. Next base: position 91,648 of record NZ_JAADJW010000014.1, on the reverse strand, counting down.
AACAATAGTACCACCTGGCATCACAGTACCATATCCGATCTGCACGTTATGAGCGATTTGAAGTTGGTTATCAAGAATTACGTTGTCTTCAATGATGGTGTCTTCAAGTGCACCACGGTCAATCGTCGTACACGCACCAATCTCAACGCGGTTACCAATACGCACTGAACCAAGTTGAGGGATCTTAATCCACTCGCCTTTGTCATTTGCGTATCCGAAACCATCAGAGCCAATGACTGTGCCAGATTGTACTAGACAGTCATCACCCATTGATACTTCATGATAGATAGTCACATTAGCCCAAAGCTTGGTGTTGTTACCTAGCTTTGCGTTTTTACCGATAAAGCAACCTGCGCCAATACTTACGTTGTCGCCCAGCTCTACACCCGTTTCAATCACTGCGTTTGCACCGATAGTTACGTTAGTACCCATCTTCACGTCTGCTGCGATAACGGCACTTGGTGCGATCTCGTCAGCTGGCTTCGGTGTGGTGTCCATTGCTTGTACTACTCGAGCAAAAGCGATGTAAGGGTCAGCCACAACCAATGCGTTACCCACACATTGATCTTTGTGATCGGCTTTCACCATTACAACTGTCGCTTTGCACTCAGAAAGGTGTTTTGCGTATTTTGGGTTAGACAAGAAGGTCACATCACCTTCTTGTGCTTTATCCATTGGAGCTACGCGGCTTACAACGAGAGACTCGTCACCAAATAGCTCACCCCCGGTAATTGTCGCCAACTCGGCTAATGTCAATGTCTTCATAACTTCTTATTTTAGAGCTTTAATTACGTCTTCAGAGATGTTGTATTCTGGCTTACCGTACTGAAGAGAAGAAATGTCGATTACCATGTCGTAACCTTTCTTCGTTGCTACTTTCTTCACTGCGTCTTGGATAGTCTTGAATAGCTTCGCTTTCTCTTCAGCTTCGCGACGTGCACTTGCTTTCTCTAGAGCTTGTGCTTTCACTTTGTATTCGCTGTCTAGTTTAGCGATGTCGATACGTAGTTTTTCAACTTCGTCTTGACCTAGAAGCTCGCCATCACGCTGTAGCTTTTCAATTTTAGTCTTAGCACGTGCTTGGATAGATTTCAGCTCGTCTGCTTTGCTCTTAAAGTCTTTCTGCATTTTTTGTAGAACTACTTCGCGTTGAGGAAGCGCTTGGAAAACTTGAGCAGTATTTACATAAGCAATTTTCTGAGCAGCTTCAGCCGCGTTAGCAAACATTGAAGAGCTAAGTACTAGAAGGCCTAGGCCAGCTGCTTTGATCATTTTATTCAAAATATTTTCCTCTTTAGAAGGTTCTACCGATAGTGAACGTGAAGAACTCTTCATCGTCGCCATCATATTTCTTAATTGGTTTCGCTAGCGAGAATACTAGAGGCCCCATTGGAGACATCCATTGCAACGCCGCACCGTAAGATGAGCGGTAGTTGGTTGGATCTGAGTAATCGTAGTAGTAACGGTCACCGTATTCCGCGCCTGAGCTACGGTAGTCGAACTCTGTATCCCAAACACTTGCCATATCAAAGAAGATACTGGTACGGATTTGGTTACGAACTTCGTCCGAAGCAAATGGTGTTGGAACAATTAACTCAAGGCTTGCAAGTGCAACAGCGTTACCACCAACAGCATCATCTGTTGCTGTATCTGCACCGTTGTTCGAGCCAGAGTAATCACGATAAACCGCTTTCGGACCTACTGTGTTCGAGCCGAAACCACGTAGTGTTGTAAAACCACCCGCGTAGTAGTTTTCGTAGAATGGGAACAAGTTATCGTTGCCATCCGTTTGACCATAACCGTTACCATAACCTAGACGACCACGGAACAAGAGCGTGAACTCGTGTTTCTTAGTCAATGGCACGTATTGACGAACATCATACTGCATCTTGAAGTATTGAACGTCAGAGCCAGGTACGGTCATCTTGTAGAATGCACGTTGGTGGTTACCCGCCGTTGGGAAGTAGCCACGGTTTAGGTTATTACGTGTCCATGAGATGTTGAAGTCAAAGTCATTTGTGTTCAACGCGCCGCTAGAATCAATGTTGTCTTCTTGCGCCTGTAGGAACTGTTCTACCTGTAGGTAAGGTGACAAGTTACCGATCTTGTTGTGAGTGTAGCCAACACCAAACTCAAAGCGGTTCAGTTCGTCGAATGGGAAACCCCATGTCAAACTTGCGCCGTAACTTTGGTTGGTATAGTCAACGATACCCGCTTCAGATGCTTCGAACTCGTCGTAGAAGATCTTACCACCCAAACTTACACCATCTAGGTTCCAGTAAGGGTCACGGTAGTCCAAGCTCACGTTTTTCTGGTAGTCGTTCATCATCGCGTTAATACCAACGCGGTTACCACTACCAATAAAGTTGTCTTGTTGTAGGCCAACCTGGAAGCTCACGCCCGATTCAGTACCATAGCCGACACCAAAGTTCACGCTGCCTGAGTTTGCCTCTTTCACAGAGTAAACTAGGTCTACTTGGTCATCGCTGCCAGGAACACGTACCGTTTGTACTTCTACGTTCTCGAAGTAACCAAGACGGTTTAGACGCGTTTTACCAGTTTCGATTGATTTCGAGTTTAGCCAGCTGCCTTCCATCTGACGCATTTCACGACGTAGTACTTCGTCTTTGGTCGAGTTGTTACCCGTAAAGCGAATGTCACGTACGTAAATACGGTTACCCGGCTCAACGTTTACAACAAGCGATACTTGTTTGTTTTCATCGTCGAACTCAGGGATGGTGTTTACTTGTGGGTAAGCGTAACCAGATTCACCAAGCACACGCTTGATGCCTTCTTCCATCGAAGTAACACGAGATCCGTTATACGTCTCGTTGTCTTCGAAAGGAACTAGCTTTTCGAACGTTGCTTCTTCACCGATCAAGTTACCGCGGAATTTCACGTCTTTAACGGTGTACACGTCGCCTTCTTCAAGACCAAGGGTAATGTATACGCCTTTTTTGTCAGGAGAAATCGCCACTTGTGTCGAATCAACGTTAAATTTCAGGTAACCACGGTCTAGGTAGTAAGACTTCAGCGCTTCGATATCACCAGCAAGCACTTGCTTCTGATATTTTTCGTCCGCTAGGAAGTTCCACCAAGGCACGTCAACGTTCAGGTTAAAACGAGAAAGAAGGTCTTCATCAGAAAAGACTTCATTGCCGATAAAGTTGATTTGCTGAATTTTCGCCGATACACCTTCGGTGAAGACGAATTTCAAGTCAGAACGGTTACGAGGCAATGGAGTAACAACCGCTTTTACGGTCGCGTTGTATTTACCAACACTGTAGTAAAAGTCTTCCAAACCTTTTTCGATGTTGCTCAGCGTTGTACGGTCAAGCGCTTCACCTTCACGAACGCCAGAAGCATTCAGGTTTTCTTGTAGCTGCTCGTCCTTGATTGCTTTGTTGCCTGAGAAAGAGATGCTGGCAATAGTTGGACGTTCTTTTACTTGAACAACCAGAACATCACCATTACGCAGTACTTTTACATCTTCGAAGTTACCCGATGCGTACAATGCGCGAATGATCTCTGCAACATCGCCTTGGTCAACGGTATCACCGACACGTACAGGCATTTTCAGCAACGCTGCACCCAGTGCCACACGCTGCAATCCATCGATTTCAATATCTTGAACTACAAAGTTCTCTGCTCCGTTTGCAGATACACTGGTCGCCAGTAAACTTGCAAACAGAATTCGCTTAATCGCCATACTTGTTCTAATTATTCCTTGCTACTGCTTTTGTCTCTGAACTATCACAGACGAGTAAAATCATTAAATAGCGCTAACGCCATGAGCGAGAAGATAATCGCACCACCAATTCGATAGCCCATTTCCTGTACTTTCTCAGGCACTGGGCGTCGGATGACTGCTTCGATTGCGAAAAACAGTAGATGCCCACCATCCAACATTGGTAAAGGAACGAGGTTAATAATACCTAGGTTAACACTAATTAGTGCCAGAAAACCTAAAAAGTAGACCAGACCGTAGTCTGCGGTCGCCCCTGCTCCTTTGGCAATAGATATTGGTCCGCTCAAATTGTTCAGACCAACGTCACCTACAATCAGTTTCTTAAGCATACTGATTGTAAGTCCAATAACTTGACCAGTCTTGTCAATCGCTTTGCCAATAGACTCGAATACACCAAACTGTAGTTCGAAGCGATAACTTTCTGGCCATTCTGCGACTTCAGGTGCGATACCCGCGAAGCCAACGGTTTCTTTGTTAGCTAGCTCACGACTACCTGGAATCAAGGTAAATGACTGCTCATCACCTTGACGCAACACGATCACATCAATTGGTGTTTCTGGGTTAGAACGAATGGCTTGAACCACGTCATCCCATTTAGAAATCTTTTCACCATCAATCTCGATGATTTTGTCACCAGCTTGTAGGCCTGCTTTCTCAGCGGCACCACCTTCACTCACCTGTGCTAGCTCCGTGTAAATCTCAGGAGTGTACGGTTTGAAGCCTAGTGACTGCATCGCAGATTGTGTTTCAGGATCAAATTTCCAATCACGGATATCGAGTGTCTTCGTGACTTCTGAGCCAACTTCGTTTGCTGAAGATAGCGTCACTGTCATCGAATCATCACCGATATGAGAAACTAATCCCATGTTGACTGATTCCCAGTCCGGAGTTTTGATACCTGAGATGGATTTTAGTTCCATCCCTGATTCAATTCCTGCTTCTGCAATGATTGAATTGGGCGTAACTTCACCAATTACTGGCTTCACTGCTGGTACACCAATCAAAAAGACCAGCCAGTACGCCACAATGGCAAAGAGAAAATTGAAAATCGGACCCGCCGCCACAATCGATGTGCGCTTCCAAAGTGGCTTTTGGTCAAACGCCAAATGCTTTTCGTGCTCAGGCACTTCATCAACACGGCTGTCCACCATTTTGACGTAGCCGCCCAGCGGAATCATCGAGATGCTGTACTCAGTTCCGTCTTTGCCTACTTTACTCCAAATAGACTTACCGAAACCGATAGAAAATTTTTCAACTTTTACACCGCAACGACGCGCAACCCAAAAGTGACCATACTCGTGCACGGCAACCAAGATGCCCAGTGCAACGATAAAAGAAACCAAATTCCACAAAATACCAGTCATTAGCTACGCTCGCGTAAAAATTCTAAGGCGATAGTTCGTGACATTCTATCTAGCTCTATCAAGCTTTCCAAGCTATTCACATTCTCACTTTTATGGCTTGCAGTGATTTTGTTCAAAACTGATTCATTGATGCGAGCGATATCAGTGAAACCTAAGCGGTTATTTAAGAAAGCATCCACTGCGACTTCGTTCGCTGCATTCAGAGCGGTCGTAGCATGTTGGCCTTCGTAACACGCATCAATCGCCAACTTCAAACATGGGTAGCGAGCAAAATCGGGTTGAAGGAACGTCAACTCGCCCACTTGAGTAAAGTCGAGTGGTTTCACACCAGCATCCACACGAGATGGGTAAGACATGGTCAGTGCAATCGGAGTTGCCATATCGGGTTCGCCCATTTGCGCCAAGACTGAACCGTCTCGGTATTGCACCATTGAGTGAATCACCGACTGAGGGTGAATAATCACCTTCAACTGTTCGCGAGCCGCATTAAACAGCCATTTCGCTTCAATGTACTCAAGACCTTTGTTCATCATGGTTGCTGAATCAACCGAGATCTTAGGGCCCATTGACCAGTTCGGGTGAGCAATCGCTTGTGCTGGGGTTACTTTCTCTAGCTCTGCGATGTCGGTATAACGGAATGGACCGCCAGAGCCGGTTAGCAGAATTGACGAAATACCATGCTCTTCTAAGTTACAACGACCTAGGCTGGTTTGAACTTGCTGAGGTAAACACTGGAAGATAGCGTTGTGCTCGCTGTCTACAGGAAGTAGCTCTGCGCCATGTTCTTCCACTGCGTCAATGAACAGTTGACCGGACATCACCAGTGCTTCTTTGTTTGCCAATAGCACACGCTTGCCGGCTTTCACTGCAGCCATCGTTGGTAGCAAACCAGCCGCACCAACGATAGCCGCCATCACGCTGTCGACTTCTTCTAAGGCTGACACATGACAAAGCGCATCAACACCACCTAGCACCTCAGTGCTTGGCGAGACAGAAGCCAGTTCTGATTGCAGAGCCAATGCCGCCGCTTTATCCGCCATCACAGCGTATTTTGGTTGCCATTTACGGCAGAGCGCGACCATCTTTTCAACGTTAGTGCTTGCCGCTAATGCGACGATAGAAAACAGCTCAGGGTTTTGTTCAGCCACTTTAAGTGTGCTTGCACCGATTGAGCCTGTTGCACCAAGAATCGTTAACTTTTGCATGATGTAAGACCGTTAGAAAAATTCAGGAGCGACGAAGCCGCTCCCGATAAATTAGAATACGTAGTAAAGAAGAGCAAATACTGGGAAGGCAGCGGTCAGGCTGTCGATACGATCAAGAATACCGCCGTGTCCTGGAATAATATTGCTGCTGTCTTTGATGCCTGAAACACGTTTGAACATGCTTTCTACTAGGTCACCAAGTACGGAAATCACAACCGTAATCAATGTAATGATCACCATGTGAACTGGGCTGGTGAATTGGATATCAAACCAACCTGCGAACAACCAGCCAACAATCAATGCTGCGATGATGCCGCCAATCAAACCTTCGATAGTCTTGTTTGGACTCACATGCGGCGCCATTTTACGTTTACCCATGCTTTTACCAGCAAAGTAAGCGCCACTGTCTGCAGCCCATACCAAGAAGCAAACATACAGCACAAGTTTTGCGCCGTGGTATGGATCTACTGAAATATCGGAAGCTCTAAGAATGATCACGCTCCAAAGGAAAGGGATCAAAGTCAGAAAACCAAACACATGACGAAGCGCTTTGCTGCCTTGCCATAGGTTGGTGGTTTTAGGGTAAGTAATGGCCATTGTGCTGGCGATAATCCACCAAACAAAACCGAGCGCTAAAACTGTGTAATGCGGTGTTGCCAGTTGGTTAAGGCTTACTACATCAGGCGAAATGAATAGAAAACTGAGTCCGGTTACGACAACGGCTGGTACGAGGGCAGCGATGCGTGATTTGCTTTCTGTAAACTGGGTCCACTCCCAAAAACCTAATAGCGTAATCGCCGTCAAAGCGATGATGAAGCCGATTAGGGGTAATTTAAAAATACCTAAAATTACAAGGGGAGCTAAAATTAGTGCTGTTATTATTCTCTGTTTCAAACTAACTAGTCCTTATTGAGCAGCCATCAATGCCTTTACTTGCTCGCCAGTACAACCAAAGCGACGCTCTCGGTTAATAAACCAAGTTACAGCTTCTACTAAGCTGTCTTCGCCAAACTCTGGCCAGTACTCCGGAGTAAAGTACATTTCAGCATACGCCATTTGCCACAGCATGAAGTTACTAATGCGACACTCTCCACTTGTACGGATCAAAAGATCCACTTCTGGAAGGTCTGCCATTGTTAGATGCTGGGTAATCAGCTGCTCATTGATATCCTCTACACGGATCTCACCGTTACGCGCTTTTAACGCCAACGTTTTTGCCGCCTCTGTGATATCCCATTTGCCGCCATAGTTAGCCGCAATGTTAATCACCATACCCGTGTTATTTGCCGTCAGTGCTTCTGCTTCCGCAATTTTACCTTGCAGTCGCTCACTAAAGCGGCTGGTATCACCAATGACACGCAGGCGTAAGTTGTTTTTATGCAGCTTTTTCACTTCGCTAGAAAGTACCGAAATGAACAGCTCCATCAACAGACCCACTTCTTCCTCAGGACGACGCCAGTTTTCACTACTAAAAGCGAACAACGTCATGGCTTTAATACCGAGTTTAGAAGCTGCAGCAACGGTCTTGCGAACGGCGTTAACGCCTTTTTTATGACCGAATACGCGAGGTTTTCCTTTGGACTTAGCCCAACGGCCATTACCGTCCATAATGATGGCAATATGCTTAGGGAGGGAATCAGAGAAGGCTTGAGAATTTTGCATAGGGAGTTAATTGAGTTCCATCAGTTGGATAGACTAACACAAAAAAACGCTGCACTGTGAGCACAGCGTTTTCCAACAGTGATGTGGGTGGGAGTATTAAACTTCCATCAACTCTTTTTCTTTAGCAGCAAGAACTTCGTCGATCTTCTTAACTGCTACGTCAGTCAGTTTTTGAATTTCGTCTTGTGCTTTACGATCTTCGTCTTCAGAGATTTCTTTATCTTTTAGAAGACCTTTTAGGTCGCTGTTTGCGTCACGACGGATGTTACGAACAGCAACACGTGCGCCTTCAGCTTCACCACGAACAATCTTAACTAGGTCTTTACGACGCTCTTCTGTTAGCGGTGGAAGTGGAACGCGGATGATTGTGCCAGCAGACATTGGGTTTAGGCCAAGGTCAGACATCATGATCGCTTTTTCAACTTTTTGAGTTAGTTCTTTGTCGAAAACTGTGATTGCTAGAGTACGAGCGTCTTCTGCAACAACGTTTGCTACTTGGTTAAGAGGAGTAGGAGCACCGTAGTACTCTACAGAGATACCAGATAGTAGGCTTGGGTGCGCGCGGCCAGTACGAACTTTAGAAAGGTTGTTCTTTAGCGCTTCAACGCTTTTGTCCATGCGCTCTTGCGCGTCTTTATTGATTTCGTTAATCACGGTTTCACCTTAAAAATGTCATCTTTCCTGAAGAAAGCCTAAAAGGGTTGAGCAAAGCGAAACGCCATCCAACCTAGCGTGGATGGCGTTTAGGATTATGCGTCAGCGTTGATCAGCGTGCCTTCAGCTTCACCCATAACCACGCGACGTAGTGCGCCTGGTTTGTTCATGTTAAATACACGGATTGGCATTTTGTGGTCACGAGCAAGTGTGAACGCAGCCAAGTCCATTACTTTCAGTTCTTTATCCAGAACTTCATTGTAAGATAGCTTATCATACAGCTCTGCGTCTGGGTTTGCTACTGGGTCAGCAGTAAATACGCCATCAACTTTCGTTGCTTTTAGCACTACGTCAGCTTCGATTTCGATACCGCGTAGACACGCTGCTGAATCTGTAGTGAAGAATGGGTTACCAGTACCTGCAGAGAAGATTACTACACGGCCTTGGCGAAGTTCGCGGATAGCGTCTGCCCAATTGTAGTCGTCACACACGCCTTTTAGAGGAATTGCAGACATTACACGAGCGTTTACGTAAGCACGGTGAAGTGCATCACGCATTGCTAGACCGTTCATTACCGTTGCAAGCATACCCATGTGGTCGCCTACTACACGGTTCATACCCGCTTCCGCAAGACCAGCACCACGGAACAGGTTACCACCGCCGATTACCACACCAACTTGAACACCCAGTTCAACCAGCTCTTTCACTTCTTGAGCCATACGGTCAAGAACCGCTGGGTCAATACCAAAACCTTCTTCGCCTTGAAGAGCTTCACCACTCAGTTTTAATAGAATACGTTGATACGCTGGTTTAGGGTTCGTAGTCATGGAGTTTACCTTCCAAAAGAGAGTTGTCGATTAACAGTCATGAATAGACACAAGGTTACTTATAGCTATTCATCACGGCTAAGTTTTTGCCGCTCTTTTCGTAAAAAGACCGCAGCCTTGGCTACGGTCTAATATTTACACAAGTCTCTAAGGATTAACCTTTTTGAGCTAGTGCTACTTCTTCTGCGAAGCTCATTTCAGCTGCTTTCTCGATACCTTCACCTACTTCTAGGCGAACGAATGTAGCAACAGAAGCACCTTTCTCTTTTAGCATTTCGCCAACAGATTTCTTAGGCTCCATGATGAAAGCTTGACCAGTTAGAGAGATTTCGCCAGTGAATTTCTTCATGCGGCCGATAACCATCTTCTCAGCGATCTCTTGTGGCTTGCCTTCGTTCATAGCGATTTCAACTTGAACTTCTTTCTCTTTAGCAACTACGTCAGCTGGTACGTCTTCTGGGTTAACGAACTCAGGCTTAGAAGCAGCAACGTGCATAGCAACGTGCTTAAGAGTTTCTGCGTCGCCTTCACCAGCAACAACAACACCGATTTTCTCACCGTGACGGTAAGAAGCGATTGCAGTACCTTCAACGTAAGCAACGCGACGGATGTTGATGTTTTCGCCGATTTTAGCAACTAGAGCTACGCGCTCTTCTTCGAACTTAGCAACTAGCTCTTCAGCAGTAGCTTTAGTCGCTAGAGCGTCAAGTGCTACTTTGTCTGCGAATGCAGTGAAGTTACCGTCTTTAGCAACGAAGTCAGTTTGGCAGTTAACTTCAAGAAGAACAGCAACGCCGTTTTCTTCTTTGATGATGATTGCGCCTTCAGCTGCAACGTTACCAGCTTTTTTAGCTGCTTTCGCTGCGCCTGATTTACGCATGTTTTCAATTGCTAGTTCGATGTCAGCGTTTGCTTCTACAAGCGCTTTCTTACATTCCATCATGCCAGCGCCAGTGCGCTCGCGAAGTTCTTTAACTAGAGCAGCAGTTACAGTTGCCATTCTCTATTCCTCGTTTGATTCGAAATAAGGTAAAAAACAGGGGCCTACATTGTCGGCCCCCATTGCTAACTATAACTCAGTCTGTGCTACAACAAGGTTTCACATAGACTAAGTGTGACACAGAGCCGTTATTATTCAGCTTCTACGAAACCGTCTTTTTCAGCAACTGCTGCAACGTCTTTGTTGCGACCTTCAGACACTGCAGATGCTGCAGCGTTTAGGTATAGTTGAACTGCGCGGATCGCGTCGTCGTTACCTGGGATGATGTAGTCAACGCCGTCTGGGTTAGAGTTAGTATCTACCACAGCGTATACAGGAATACCTAGGTTGTTAGCTTCTTTAATTGCAATGTGCTCGTGATCAGCGTCGATTACGAATAGAGCGTCTGGTAGGCCGCCCATATCTTTGATACCACCAAGAGATTTCTCTAGCTTCTCCATTTCACGAGTACGCATTAGAGCTTCTTTCTTAGTTAGTTTTTCGAAAGTACCGTCTTGTGCTTGTGCTTCGAAATCTTTTAGACGCTTGATAGACTGACGAACTGTTTTGTAGTTCGTTAGCATGCCGCCCAACCAACGGTTGTTAACGTAGTATTGGTTGCTTGCGATTGCAGCTTCTTTAACAGCTTCAGATGCAGCGCGCTTAGTACCTACGAATAGAACTTTACCTTTCTTCTCGCCAACTTTAGCTAGTTCAGCTAGAGCTTCGTTGAACATTGGTACAGTTTTTTCTAGGTTGATGATGTGAACGCGGTTACGAGCACCAAAGATGAATGGCTTCATTTTTGGGTTCCAGTAACGAGTTTGGTGACCGAAGTGAACACCAGCTTTCAGCATATCGCGCATTGATACAGTTGCCATTTTAAAATCCTCTATGGGGTTAGGCCTCCACATCCCCCATAATTCCGACCAAGCTTCTGCTCAGCACCCCGGAACATGTGACGGAATGTGTGTGATTTAAAGATAAAAGTTAATCGGAAGAAGCCTGCTTCGCCACTTCTCTAACGAAAAGTAAAGAGAACAGTCCTCGATTCCGGCGCGCTTTATACCATATTTTAGCCCAACATGGCTAGTAAAAATTGTTTCTTACAATTCTAATTTACCTATCACACTCACCCCTACTCTCTCTTAAATTCCATGACTAGACTACAAGTAAGAATGACTCATATTCTTAACTGGCTTGGGTTAACTGCAAGATGTCTGATAGAATGCGCGCATTCGCACGTTTGCGTGCTTACGAATAAATAGAGAAAGCCAATGTCAATCAAGATTAAAACTGCTGAAGAAATCGAACGCATGCGTATTGCGGGCAAGCTAGCCGCAGATACTCTAGAAATGATCGAACCCCATATTAAAGCGGGTGTGACGACAGACGAATTAAACCAAATCTGTCACGATTACGCTCTAGAGCGAGGCGCTTACTCTGCACCGCTTGATTACCATGGATTCCCTAAATCAATCTGTACGTCAATCAACCACATCGTTTGTCACGGTATTCCTGCGGCGCAAGACGAAAAAGGTGCAAACGGCCAAATGAAGCCAGCTGTACTTAAAGATGGCGACATCATCAACGTTGATATCACGGTTATCGTTCCTAACGATGAAAACGCAGATCTAAGCGTTCGTCCACAAGGCTACCACGGTGACACTTCTAAGATGTTCCTAGTTGGTGATGTATCACCTGCAAACAAACGTCTGTGCATGGTGGCTCAAGAGTCTCTATACATCGGTATGCGTCAAGTGAAGCCTGGTGCAACGGTTGGTGACATCGGTACCGCTATCGAGAAGTACATCAAAGAAAACAATAAGAACAACCCTCGTAACAAGTTCTCTATTGTGAAAGACTTCTGTGGTCACGGTATCGGCGATGAGTTCCACGAAGAGCCACAAGTGGTTCACTACAAGAACAAAGACCGCCGCGTACTGAAAGAAGGCATGTGCTTTACTATCGAGCCAATGATCAACGCAGGTAAGTTCGGTTGTACTGTTGACGCTCAAGACGATTGGACGGTTTACACTGGCGACGGTAAAAACTCAGCACAGTGGGAACACACTATCGTGGTAACCAAAGAAGGTTGTGAAGTACTAACGCTTCGTAGCGACGATACCATTCCACGAATGATGAAAAACGTTTAATCGCCCATCACTTTCCATATCCCCGCCCATGCGGGGATATTTTTTATCTGCAGCAAATTTGTTAGATTGCTAATAGTTTTAGCTTGCACGGATAGCAAATATGACCCTTCAGTCTCCTCTTACGTTTACCGATGAACAGATCAACATCGGCGAACTTAAGCAAGAACTCGAAAAATTCAGTTCATACCAAAAAGAAGAATTTCTTCAACATCACCCAGTGACGAACCTCGTTTTGTCACGTGCTGAGTACATGGATTTACTCCTCAATCGTTTATGGCAACACTTTGGATTCAAAGACATCCATAATATTTCATTAGTTGCCGTAGGTGGTTACGGGCGTGGTGAGTTACACCCTCTGTCTGATATCGACATTTTGATTCTGTCGAATAACAAGCTGCCAAACGCGCTAGAAGCCAAAATCAGTGAGTTCATTACCCTGTTGTGGGATTTACGCCTCGAAGTGGGCCACGCTGTGCGTACTGTGGATGAATGTGCAGAAATAGGCCGAGCAGATTTAACCGTTGCAACAAACCTACAAGAAGCGCGTTTGTTATGTGGCAGTGAAGATACTTTCCAAGCGTTGAAGAAAGTGGTGCTATCCGACTCTTTCTGGCCGAGCGAAACCTTCTACCGCGCGAAGATTCAAGAGCAGCGTGAACGCCATGCTCGATATCATGACACCACCTACAATCTTGAACCTGACATCAAATCCACGCCGGGTGGCTTACGTGATATTCACACTTTAAGCTGGGTGGCACGCCGCCACTTCGGTGCGACCTCATTGTTGGAGATGAGTCGCTACGGATTCTTAACCGATGCGGAATACCGAGAGTTGGTTGAATGTCAGGATTTCCTATGGCGTGTACGTTTTGCCCTGCATATTGAGCTGCGTCGTTACGACAACCGATTAACTTTTGCTCATCAGGCACAAGTCGCAGAGCACCTTGGCTATGTTGGAGAGGGTAATCGCGGCGTCGAGATGATGATGAAGGAGTTCTACCGTACCCTTCGTCGTGTGGCTGAGTTGAATAAGATGCTACTCAAGCTGTTCGATCAAGCGATCATCAATGGTGGCGCTTCCGAAAACGCAGAAATCATCGATGAAGATTTCCAACGTCGTGGCTCACTGATCGAAGCACGTAAACCAGCACTATTCCAAGCGCGCCCAGAAACGATTTTAGATATGTTCCTGCATATCGCCAACGATTCAAGCATTGAAGGCGTCAGCCCACCGACTTTGCGTCAGTTACGTACCGCACGTCGTCGTTTGAACAAGTTCTTGCACACTATTCCAGAAGCACGTGAAAAGTTTATGGCGCTGTGTCGTCATCCAAATGCGCTGCATAAAGCGTTTAGTCTAATGCACAAACTTGGTGTACTCGCAGCGTATCTACCGCAATGGAGCCAAATTGTCGGTCAGATGCAGTTTGACCTCTTCCATGTGTACACAGTAGATGAGCACAGTATTCGCCTACTCAAGCACATCAATACTTTCAGCTACGCAGAGAACCACAGCAAACATCCAATTTGCTGCGAAGTTTATCCTCGAATCCAGAAAAAAGAACTACTGATTCTGGCGGCGATTTTCCACGACATAGGTAAAGGCCGCGGCGGTGACCATTCGGTGATTGGCGAAGGCGAAGCGTATGACTTTTGTATCGAACACGGCTTGTCTAAGCCAGAAGCGAAACTGGTTAGCTGGCTGGTCAGGCACCATCTGTTGATGTCTGTGACGGCACAACGTCGCGATATTTACGATCCAGACGTGATTACCGAGTTCGCTAAGCAAGTTCGTGATGAAGAATACCTTGAGTACCTTGTGTGTCTGACCGTTGCAGATATCTGCGCGACCAACCCAGAGCTTTGGAACAGCTGGAAACGTACCCTGCTCGCCGAATTATTCTATTCCACCCAACGTGCGCTTCGTCGTGGCTTAGAGAACCCAGTGGATGTACGCGAACGTATTCGCCACAACCAGCAAATGGCCTCTGCCCTGCTGCGCAAAGAGGGCTTCTCTGCGCGCGAAATTGAAGTTCTGTGGCAGCGCTTTAAAGCCGATTACTTTTTGCGTCACACCCATAAGCAAATCGCTTGGCACTGCGAGAATCTACTGCGCATGGAAGACACTAGCAAACCACTGGTGCTTATCAGCAAAAAAGCCACGCGTGGTGGTACTGAAGTGTTCGTCTATAGCCCAGACCAACCCGCATTGTTTGCTACCGTTGTAGCGGAGCTTGACCGCCGCAACTTCAACGTACACGACGCGCAGATCATGACAAGCAAAGATGGCTATGTGCTCGATACTTTTATGGTACTGGATCAACACGGTAAAGCGATTGAAGAGGGCCGCCATAGTGCCGTGACTAAGCACATGACTCACGTATTGGAAGATGGTCGTCCGACAAAAATTAAAACGCGTCGTACACCAAATAAGCTCCAGCACTTTAATGTAAAAACCAAAGTTGACTTCCTACCTACTAAGAGCAAAAAGCGTACTTTAATGGAGTTTGTCGCTCTCGATACGCCGGGACTGCTGGCAAAAGTTGGACGTACCTTCGCAGACTTGGGCATTAACCTTCATGCAGCAAAAATTACCACCATTGGTGAGCGCGCTGAAGACTTGTTTATTCTGACGAGTGAAGCCGGCGGCAGGCTCAGTGAAGAGCAGCAAGACGAGTTGCGTGAAAAGCTGATTGAAAAACTCTCTGACCCAGTTTCGGCTTGAGAGAAAACCGGCGCTTGATCAACAACTAAGGTGGGCAAGAACGATAGCGATCTTGCCCACAAGTTGAGCAATTTGACTAAATATCAGCTATCTAGCTCATAAATGGGCTGCTACAGTTGTATGGACTCCAATTCAATACACAGAGGTAGCCTATGTATCCACACCTCACTGGTTTGGGCATCCATGACCCGAAACAGATTGAACGTTACTCCCTGCGCCAAGAAGCACACAAAGACGTCCTAAAGATCTACTTTCACAAACAGAAAGGCGAGTTTTTCGCTAAGAGCGTGAAGTTCAAATACCCACGCCAAGTTAAAAATGTATTAGTAGATAGCGGCAGTCATAAATACAAAGAAGTAACCGAAATCAACCGTAACCTGACGCTTGTGATCGATGAGCTAAACAAGATCACCAAGCCTGTGAAAGTGGCTGAAGTGGATGTAAAAGAAAAGATTCTCTCTGATCTTCGTCACTTGGAGAAAGTCGTTTCCAGCAAGATCGCCGAGATCGAGGCGGATCTGGAAAAACTAAAATAGTCCGCTTCATTCCTAAATAATTAAAAAAGGGGTTGGTATACATACCAACCCCTTTCTCGTCTTATCTTTCGCCGGCACAGCTCAATCTAAGCGCATTATTTTACCAACGATTCATCCCACTCAAATCGAGTGAACAACTGCTGCCAAGCCTCATCGATATTGGCTTTCATCACGATTTCTTCATCGGTAAATGGATGTACAAAACGTAGCTCTGATGCATGCAACAACAGTCGGTGAGAGTCGAATTCCGTGCGATACAACTTGTTGTGCTTACCATCACCATGTGTTGTATCACCAACAATAGGATGACGCAGGTGAGCCATGTGACGACGCAGCTGGTGCTTACGTCCTGTCTTCGGCTTCATTTCCATCAAACAGTAGCGCGTGGTTGGGAACTTACCTGTTGAATAAGGTACTTCCACTTTTGCTAGCGGTTTGTATGCCGTTACTGCTTCTTGTGCTTCTTTCTCTTGCGAAGCAAACTTATCGGCAATCTTATCGAGTTCAACTTTCAGAGCGTAATCTAGCACACCCTCTTCTTCGATCCAGCCACGAACGATCGCGTGATAGGTCTTCTCCATCTTGTGCTCTGCAAACATTGGCATGACTTGCGATGCCACTTCACTGGATAAAGCAAACACAAGCACACCCGAAGTAGGGCGATCTAAACGGTGCAATGGGAAAACATGTTGACCAATTTGATCGCGTAGCGTTTGCATCACGAATTGAGTCTCATGCTTATCCAACCAACTGCGATGGACTAACATACCTGCAGGTTTGTTCACCGCAACAAAATACTCGTCCTGATAAACGATCTCTAATACAACGGGTTCAACAGATGGTGATGTTTCTTGTTCTGACATTGAGGTTACTTACATAGTTCGTCGATGGTTCGGATAGTCACTAATAGCTCGGCATAATGCAGCTCTTGCTTCCACGCTTCTGCGAAATACGGCTCAATAGAAAAGCCACGTGGCAAAGGTTGGTTACTTTCCACTAACGCACGCATACGTGCAATAAAAATCCACTGTAACCACTCATGAGGATGCAGCGTATCAATCGCGAAAGGTTCCGTGCTCTGTAGCGCTTCTGCCGAGGGCATGGTTTGTTGCCACAGCTCATGGTGCTGCAATTGCGCTTCAAGTTGTTGAAGTAAGTCGACCAATTGGATGTTTGTTGCCATTAATTCCGTCTCGAACCTTGAATTAGCCGAGAATGATACCATTTCTTGTGAAAAGAACATTAGGATGTCGTATTTAATGGAAAACATTCAAACCCTCACTCAGCTGTTAAACAACAGTCAGTGTGAGTATCAAATCTTCGACCTTGGTCGTCGTATCAAGACCATCGAGCCACAAGTCTTTGCGGATGTGGAAAAAGGTCAATGCCCTTACCCATTCCCGATGCAACGCAAAGCGCATTTGGCTATTGCCTACTGGAATGAGCAAAAGCAGCCTTGGATTTGGTTCTTGAAGTTCGAGTTGGATGAACGTGGCCTGCTCAAGCAAGCGGATATTGGTAACTTCATTAAATACGTCGTCGAAGCCATGGGTACTCGTTTAAGCGAGGAAATGTCGGAAGAGCAACAACAAAAGCTTTCTAACAACCCATACACTTTCAAACCTGCGGAAGAAAAGATGGCCGTCTTCCACAGCCAAGTTCGCGCTAACTTGGACTTACCCACCAGCCAATATTACGAGCACACCCAGCATTACTTTACCGGTGGTTTAGGTTGGGAAAACTGGCAAACTGTAGGCCTACAAGGCATCACAGATATGGCTGCTCGCCTAGGCAAAGAACAAAATGCCGTCACCTTACGTAAAGCCCTGAACCATTTACCTAATGAACCGCTTTACGCTCTACTTGGTGCGCTTGAACATGTTGATCTGCAAGAACGTTTAGCAGAGCGCATTGCCGAGAAAGCGCAGCAAGAAATCGAAAGTAACGAGCCAGACCTATTCTTACTTTCTGCTCTGATTCGAGCTCTGGCGGGCGCACCAATCGAAGTGTCACAGCCTATCTTGAAAACGATTTTGCAAAGCCCGCGCTTGAGCCACCAAGAAGTGTTGATCGGTATTGCTGGCCGTACATGGCACTTATTAGCCGACGCAGATATCGCTGAACAATTTTTGCTGCGCCTCGCACAAACGGGGAACCAAGCCCTATTTAATCAGTTGTTTGCCGATTTAGTTATGCTGCCAGAGCTAAGAATGGTATTGCTGCCTTTGTTGCACTCTAGCCCATCGGAAGAGCTAGCGACGGCATTGGTAAAACTGCAGCAAGCAACAAAAGGATAATAAAGGATTAGGGATGATCGGTGACCTATTAGCCATTTTAGGACTGTGCTTCTTCTGTTTTTTGTTTTGGCAGCAACGACGTCAATCAGAGTTGGCAAAAGCGGCCATTACACGTAAATGTGAGCAGTTAGATCTGCAATTGGTGAGCATTGCATTTGGTGCGCATAAATTGAAAACGCCAGACGGAATCTGGCGTTGGCATACAGTGTATCAATTTGAGTTTTCATCCCTTGGTGATGATTGCTACCAAGGTGAGTTAACGATGATCGGGTTTAGGCCGCTGAACTTTCACCTACCGCCACATCGCTTGTGAATTCCATTTCAAAGTAAGGGCCGTAAAGGTCCTTGCTTTCTCTTTTCTTCGTAAATCCCAGTTTTTCCAGTACTGCCATGGATGCTTCGTGGTGGCTATTCACACTTGCTTTGACTTTGTGCAGCCCAAGCTCACGGCACGCTTTCGGGAAAAACGCCTTTAGCGCTTCTGTCGCTAACCCTTTGCCCCAATAAGCCTTATCAAAGATAAAACCTAGCTCTGGTTCATGATCTAGGTTTGAAATGAACACGTGTCCCATGTAATCACGGCTTGTACTCTCAAGCACCGCCATACTGTGGACATTCTCATCATCCAAGATCCTCTCAAACAACTGTTTAGCAGAAGATACGGTATGAGGTCCATTCATCTCTGCGCGGTTTTTAGCGCAGCAATTTAACATCACGAACTCTAGTTGCAACGACTCATTGTAGGGTAGAAGAAGCATTCTTCTGGTTACTATGGTCACATCTGTTCCTTGATTACAGCAAACTTAATTTATCCACATAGCAAAATTCAATAACGATAGTTTTGTTACGCTATGACATTGTTATGCGGCACATAACGCCTTTTGAGAAGCCGAAAGTTAAACCAACTGATTGGAAAGGATATTGATCTGGATTGTTTTTTATTCAGTGTTATGAGGAATTTATAAACTTTGTGATACTGACACTTTTAATTATTGTAAGTTGTGCAAGTACAAAATAAGAAAGACCCCGATACTAGCGTATCGGGGTCATAGTCTTACTCGCAGCAGTCCGGCTACTAATTAGTGCTCCATGCATCATCCATAATAGTGGCTGATTCCGTCAGCTTAGTCCTTACGTCGCCGTCCTAGCGGTGTCCTTATCATCCTGATAGCTAACATTCCTCGTTAGCGCGCATCACTTGTTCCTTGAGCGGTGTCCTTTGCATCATCCTGATGCTGTCCTTACCTCAATCCTATGAGGGGTCCATTGTCTTTCCTTAGTCATCAACATCCTATTGATGATTGTGTCCTTACAATGTCCTACGCTCCTTGCTTGATCACTCATCCTGAATAATCAAATCGTCGTCCTGACGATGACCAAATCCTTGGTGCTTTCCTGTTCCATGTCTGCTTCCTGCCGACAAGGTTTAATTTACGCTTTTCCCTTTAAATCACAATCTACCCTAGGAAATCTTTTGCTGAAAAACTTAGTTAACAGCATGTTAAAATGATATTTTTCATAGACTTAAAGATGAAAACTTCTGTTTGGCTGATGACGAAATCGTTTTCTCTCACAACCCGTGTGAGAGATCTCGCACAAGGCACTGCCGAAATTGCTATTCGCTAAAATGTGTAGCGCAAAGTATGATGATATAAGTCATTTTAGTAGGGACAAATTATGTTAACTCAAGACGTCACTAAAGAGCTGGAAGCCGTGATGGAACAGTTGCAACAGCAAGGTAAAGAGCCGACCGTTGCTCTCGTTAAAGCTCGAATGAAAACACCAGTGCCGATGCCTGCATTAATCGCAACCATCAAAAGTTGGAAGAGCGCCAACCGCATTCCTAAAGTAGAGGTTGCGGTTCAAACTCCGAAAGAAGAAGATCGCATTGTTGCGCTGGAGAATACTGTGGCGAAGTTGGTTGCTCGAGTAGAAGAACTAGAAGCAAAGCTGAGTGAGAAAACATCATGAAACTGTGGGTAGATGCGGATGCTTGTCCGAAAGTAATCAGAGAGACGATTGTACGTGCTGCTGAGCGAACTGGTGTTGAATGCACATTTGTAGCGAACCATGTGGTCCCTGTACCCAAGCGTGCCAATATTCACTCTCTGCAAGTACCAGCTGGCTTTGATATTGCCGATAACGAAATCGTCCGTCGCGTGGAAGCCAATGACTTAGTGATCACGTCTGATATTCCATTGGCAGACGAAGTGATCAGCAAAGGTGCTCAAGCACTAAGCTCGCGAGGCGAGTTATATACCAAAGACACCATCAAAGCGCGCTTAAACATTCGTGATTTCATGGATACCATGCGCTCAAGTGGCATTCAGACTGGCGGGCCTGCGGCGTTGTCTCAAACGGAACGCAGAGAGTTCGCTAACCACCTCGATAGAATTCTTGCTAAGCGTTGATGACCCCCTTCCTTTCTCACATCAGCGGACTAATAGGCTAGACCATAAAACAAAAAGCCTGCGATAGACGCAGGCTTTGATTGAGCTGAGTGAGGTTGCCAATTAAGGCGTGTAGTACGTCGCCGCACCAGGACCTACTGGTAAACCAAATACGAATACCCATAGGTAGAACAGTACGCTCCAACCAACAATGAAGACGATTGAGTAAGGCAGCATGGTCGCGATCAGCGTACCGATACCTAAGTTCTTCATGTAGCGTGTTGCTACCGCAAGGATAAGACCGAAGTAGCTCATCATCGGAGTGATAATGTTCGTCGTTGAGTCACCGATACGGTAAGCCGCCTGAATCGTTTCTGGCGCGTAACCAACAAGCATTAGCATAGGAACGAAGATTGGTGCTGTCACAGCCCACTGCGCCGATGCCGAGCCAATCATCAAGTTGATGAAGCCACACATTAGGATGAAGGCGAAGAACAGCATTGGACCAGTTAGACCGATTTCTTGCAGGAAGCTTGCCCCCGCTACCGCGAATACTTGACCAAAGTTTGTCCACTTGAAGAAGGCAACAAATTGAGCCGCGAAGAATACCAAAACAATGTACATGCCCATTGAAGACATTGACTTCGACATTGCATCAATCACATCGCGATCATTTTTCATCGTACCAACAACGCGACCGTAAACAAAGCCCGGTACTGCGAAGAAAACAAAGATAAACGCAACAATACTCTTCAGGAATGGAGAGCCTGCAACCGTGCCTGCATCAGAGCGCAGAACACCATCAGCTGGAACGATAGTCCAAGCCAATAGCGCAGAAACCGCCAGTACCGCAATACCTGCTAGTTTTAGACCTTTCTTCTCAACGTCAGTCAAACCACCCATCTTATCTTGAGATAGGTCTTCTGCCGCTTCTTCATCATTGTATTTGCCAAGTTTTGGCTCAACGATCTTCTCAGTAACAAATGCACCGGTAATCGCGATGAAGAAAGTAGAAACAAACATGAAGTACCAGTTTACTTCTGGGCCTACTGTGTAAGTTGGGTCAATCATCTGTGCAGCTGTTTCAGTGATACCTGAAAGCAGTGGGTCAACCGTACCAATCAGTAGGTTTGCAGAGTAACCACCAGATACACCAGCAAACGCTGCTGCTAGACCAGCAAGTGGGTGACGACCTAGAGAGTGGAACAGCATTGCCGCCAGTGGGATCAACACCACATAGCCAAGCTCAGAAGCAGTGTTTGAAATGATACCAGCGAAAACTACCGTTACCGTAACCATGCGCTGAGAAGCGCCCATTACTAGGCCACGCATTGCAGCAGAAAGTAGTCCAGAATGTTCTGCAATGGCAACACCAAGCATCGCAACCAGTACAGTACCTAACGGTGCGAAGCCTACGAAGTTTTTCACTAGGTTAGTAACAATCAGTTGTAAGCCTTCAGCGTTTAACAGGCTAACGACTTGAATCATGCCGTCGGCAGCGCGACCAGGTGCACCTTCAGGGCGAGGGTCAACAACGGAAACTTCGAAGTAACCAGCAATGCCGGACATGACTAGGATTGCAAGACAGAAAATAGCGAAAAGTGTGATTGGGTGGGGTAATAGGTTCCCCAAATATTCAACTGTATCTAAGAAGCGCGTGAACATTGGCTTCTTTGGCGAGTTTTGTTTCATTGAAGCAGATGAACTCATCTGTTCCCTCCTTGTATGTATTCCTGCGCATATGTAACAAAAATGTCACTAAGCATGCGCAGGGTACTCGACACAAGGGTTAAGTGAAAGTTCAAAACGTTACAGAATGTAAACAATAGTCGAACTTATGACCTATAATCGATAAATATATAGTTATATCACCCACATATAGATCATAAATCAGAATTATAGGTAACTATATTCCATAAATTCTTGGGATGTTTAAGGTTATTTCTGAACGGCCTTAAAACGCGGGTTTGTCTTGCAGATAACGTACAAACGCCCTCTTCGCTTAACGATTTGGCAATCTGGGTGACGGCTTTTTGCGCTCTTCAATGATTTAACCACTTTCATGTCTTAATCCTTATCTTTGCTAAATTGCCCAAAACGGCGATTAAAGTTCGCGATACGGCCTTCTGCTTGAACGACACGTTGCTTACCTGTGTAGAACGGATGGGACTCAGACGAAACGTCTAAAGTGAAGTACGGGTAAGTTTTTCCGTCTTTCCACTCGATAGTTCGGTCGGTTTGCAGCGTTGAACCAACCACAAAATATTCGTCTACGCTGGTGTCGTGAAATACCACAGGTCGGTATTCGGGGTGGATACCTGACTTCATAAAAATTGTCCTTTTGATTAATTGTTATGTTATAACATTATAATTAATAATCATTCTCAAAAAGAAAAGCAAGCGAAATTTGTGATACTTTTCTTCTCAAACCTTTCATCAAGACACAAACCATGTATTCCATAGAGCCAATTGGCATTATTGAAAGCCCGTATAAAGAGAAGTTCGCTGTTCCTCGCCAGCCACGTTTAGTGCCCGCAGCGCGATCTCGCGTCAAACTTCAAGGCGCAGCAAATAGCCCTGAAGCCGTGCGCGGATTGGAGCAGTTTTCTCATGTGTGGTTACTGTTTTTGTTTGATCAGAACTTAGAAGCGGGATGGAAGCCAACCGTGCGCCCACCCCGCCTGGGCGGCAACGAACGTATTGGCGTATTTGCTTCACGTTCTACCTTCAGACCCAACGGTATCGGCATGTCCGCAGTAGAGGTCAAAGGCATCAGCAAGAAAGGCGATCAGATCTATTTGGAGCTGGGTAACGTAGACTTGGTCGATGGCACGCCGATTGTCGATATCAAACCATATATCCCCTACTCGGATTCGATTGTAGAAGCGCAAGGTGGTTATGCCGAAGGCGAGCCTGAAACTTCGCAGGTAGACTTCTCTGATATTGCACTGGCAACACTCAAAAAGCGTAGCGATACTGAGTATGTTAAAGCGGTAATCGAACAAGTTCTGGCGCAAGATCCACGTCCGGCTTACAAGAAAAACAAGCCTGATAGTAAGGAATATGCGGTAAATTTGTTCGATCTGAACGTCAAGTTCACAGTAAGCGATAACTTAATAACAGTTACTGCGATTGAAAGCTTTTGACAAAGGCATTTGGCTGATATTATAAGCGGCTAATAATTTTCCCTTCGTGGGACCTCCATACTCTTGTCCATTCCGGCTTGAGTATCTAACTTTAATAAACGGATAAATTTAATGCGTACCAGTAATTATCTTCTTTCTACTCTGAAGGAGACTCCAAACGACGCAGAAGTAGTGAGCCACCAGCTCATGCTACGCGCGGGTATGATCCGTAAGCTGGCTTCAGGTCTATACACCTGGCTGCCTACTGGTCTACGTGTGCTGCGTAAAGTCGAAAACATCGTTCGTCAAGAAATCGACAATGCAGGTGCAGTCGAAACTTTGATGCCCGTTGTTCAGCCGTTTGAACTATGGGAAGAGACAGGTCGTTCTGAGAAGATGGGTCCTGAGCTACTTCGCTTTACTGACCGTCATACTCGTCCGTTTGTTCTTAGCCCTACAGCTGAAGAAGTGATCACTAGCCTTGTGCGTAACGAAGTGAGCTCTTACAAACAGCTTCCGCTAAACCTGTACCAAATCCAGACTAAATTCCGTGATGAGCGTCGCCCACGTTTCGGCGTAATGCGTGCACGTGAATTCTGCATGATGGATGCATACAGCTTCGACATCGACAAAGAAGGTCTAGAGAAATCTTACCAAGCGATGCACGATGCTTACTGTAAAGCATTCGATCGTATGGGTCTTGAGTACCGTCCAGTACTTGCTGACTCTGGCGCTATCGGTGGTAGTGGTTCTCAAGAGTTCCACGTACTTGCTGAAAGCGGCGAAGACCTAATCGCATTCTCTACTGAGTCTGATTACGCAGCGAACATCGAAAAAGCAGAGGCAGCAGCACCTGCAGGTGAGCGCGCAGAACCAACTCAAGAGATGACGCTGGTTGATACGCCAAACGCGAAAACAATCGCGGAGCTTGTAGAGCAACACGGTCTAGCAATCGAGAAGACAGTAAAAACTCTATTCGTGAAAGCGTCTGATGAAGTAGATGCTGACATCATCGCTCTTATCGTTCGTGGTGACCACGAGCTAAACGAAGTGAAAGCAGAAAACCTACCTCAAGTTGCTTCTCCACTGGAGATGGCAACAGAAGAGGAAATGCGTGCACTTATCGGTGCTGGCGCTGGTTCTCTTGGCCCTGTAGGCCTTGAACTACCATTCATCGTTGACCGCTCTGTTGCTGCAATGAGCGACTTCGGCGCGGGTGCAAACATCGACGGTAAACACTACTTCGGTATCAACTGGGGTCGTGACGTTGAACTAGGCCAAGTTGAAGATCTACGTAACGTAGTTGAAGGCGATCCAAGCCCATGTGGTCAAGGCACGCTAATGCTTAAGCGTGGTATCGAAGTTGGTCACATCTTCCAACTAGGTAATGTTTACTCTCAAGCGATGAACTGTGGTGTTCTTGGTCCTGACGGTAAGAACGTAATCCTAGAGATGGGTTGTTACGGTATCGGTGTATCACGTGTCGTTGCTTCTGCAATCGAGCAGAACCACGACAAATACGGCATCATCTGGCCTGACGCACTAGCACCTTTCCAAGTGGCTATCGTTCCTATGAACATGCACAAGTCTGAAGAAGTGAAAGAAGCGGCTGAGAAGCTGTACGCTGAACTGACGGCTATGGGTATCGAAGTACTATTCGATGACCGTAAAGAGCGCCCAGGCGTGATGTTCTCTGATATGGAACTTATCGGTATTCCTCACACTATCGTGATCGGTGATCGTTCAATGAAAGAAGGTAACTTCGAGTACAAGAACCGCCGCTCTGGTGAGAAGACAGCCGTTGCAATGGCAGACATCGTTGAGCACGTTAAAGCTCAGCTACAATAAGCTGCACTAAGCACACTGTGCTGAATATATAGCGATGAAAAGGGTTGGCTTCGGTCAGCCCTTTTTACGTCTGCTTTTCTAAGTGTGTAGACCCTCTCTAATATTTGCGTTGTTAATCTTTGGTTCAGATTCATCACCTTACACTGGATTCAATCTAGTAAGGAGGTCACTCATGGATCTAAAAAGTCTTCTTAACCAAGCTCTCAAATCAGACCTGATCAAGCAAGGTGCCGATGCGCTTGGTAAACAATCGAGCAATATCAAATCTTCATCTAACTCTAGCCAACTAAAAACCCTTGGAGCAGGTGCGATCGGCGGCGGCCTTATCGGCATGCTAATGGGTTCGAAGAAAAGCAAAAAAATGGCAAAGAAGATGGGCTCTGGCGCACTTAAAGTCGGTGACGCGGCAGCATTAGGTGCTTTGGCTTACAAAGTCTATAACGATTGGCAAGCGAAGCAGGATACACAAGGCGTTAGCGAAACCTTTGACCCAGATGACAATAAGCACGCGAAGTTGATCCTTAAAGCCATGATTGGTGCAGCGAAAGCCGATGGCCATGTCGATGAAGAGGAAATGGCTCGCATCGAGCAGGCACTGACAGAAATGGGCGCAGATGATCATGTAAGACAGTTGGTTCATCAAGAGCTGCATAAACCTCTCGATCCAGCAGAAATAGCCCGCATAGCAACGTCGCCACAACAAGCATCAGAAATTTATCTGGCGTCGCTGATTGTGGCCGATGAGCAAAACTTTATGGAAAAAGCGTATTTGCAGGAACTTGCTAAGCAGCTAAACCTTGCGCCAGAAGTGACGCATCAATTGGAAGCACAGTTGCAGTGATGAATGTTTGCTCAAGTTGCTCGTTAACTTGAGCCAAAACAATTCTCTGCTTTGAGTTTCAAAACGGCTGTGTGTATATTTGAGAGCAGTTATCATTTCTTAAGGATTTAGCCATGCAAGTATACGGCTGTTGTGAATTAGTTCGTGAGCTTTACGCTCAAATCGGTAGTGGCGATCAAGCTTACGTGCCTCAAGCAATCTCGTGTGCCGTAAGAGCATTGAATGACGTTGCGGCAGACGAGTCTTTACCAAAAGACGTTCGTGAAAAAGCCGCATTTGCTGCGGCAAACCTACTGATTTCTGATTTCGAGGATAAGTAATGAACTTGGCGAACTTTGAATCCATGGATCCAATCATGCTGATGAGCATCGTCAACATGAAGCTGCGTGACGACTTCGGTGGTGATCTGGATAAGCTGGTTGCATTCTTTGATATCGACCGCGCAGCACTTGAAGCAAAACTGGCGACGGCGGGCTTTGACTTTCTGCCTGACGCAGGTCAGTTCCGTTAATCGCTCATCGCGACGGACAACGTAAACAACGAATAGAAAAAAGGGCTTGATGCATTCATCAAGCCCTTTTCTTTTGTGCTTTGCGCAAGCCGATTAGCCAAATGAAGCCCAGATAACTGTCGCGACCAGAATCGGACAGACAAACTTCACGTATGCCGGCCACAACTTACCGAACCAACCTTGAGTGAACTCCGGACAACCTTGTTCAAGCTCTTTTATTTTCGAGTGACGATTCCATACCCAACCACCAAATAGACAGAACAATAACGCCGCCATAGGCTGTAGGTATTGCGTTGCGATGGTTGCAACCATGCCAAACAGTGCACCGAAGTTAAATACGATAACCACACTGAACAGCGCAATCAGGCCACCCAATACCCAGCTTGTCGCGCTGCGTTTAGTATTGAATCGTTCACTTACTAGAGCAACCGGACATTCAAGCATCGAGATAGAAGACGTCAATGCTGCAATCGTCAGTAGTAAGAAGAACACGATTGAGAACAGTTGGCCAAGCAAACCTAAGCTATCAAACATCAGCGGTAGAACAGTAAATACCAATGTATCTGAACTTAATAGCGAACCATCTTCTGCATAGATTTGAACGCCTTTTTGCATCGCAACGAACATTGCCGGCATCACTACTAGGCCTGCAATAAAGGCAACGGCAGTGTCTACCATGGTCACGTTCATCGCCATCTTAGGCAAGTTCTCTTTCTTACTTAGGTAAGAGCCATAAATAAGTATCGAACAGCCACCGATGGTCAGAGAGAAGAAGCCTTGGCCCATTGCGGCAAGAATAAGTTTGCGATCCCATACTTTCTCGAAATCAGGCACTAGGTAGTGCTTCAAACCTTCCATCGCACCATTTTGCGTCATGATGTAAATGAACAGCAAACCGAACAGAACAAACAGTGCTGGCATTAGACGTGTAGACCACTTTTCAATGCCCTGTTTTACGCCGCCTTGTACGATCAAAATGGTTAATACATAAAATGTAATCGTACCAAACAAGTTGCGTTCAACGCTGAAGCCTTTCAACCATTGTGTCGCCGCTTCCATGCCCATGATGTCGGTAACCGCACCCAACATAAAGCAGATCAACCAGCCGCCTACAATCGAGTAAAACGCCAAAACCGCACTTGGTACACTCAGGCCAATCCAACCAACTAGGCCGCCAAGCTTCTTGCCCACAGGGTTGTCTGTTAGAGAACGCATACTGTCTACTGGGTTGGCTTGACCATGACGACCGATCGCCATTTCTACCACCAGCATTGGGAATGCAACGATAAGAATCATCACCAAGTACACCAACAAGAAGGCACCGCCGCCGTTGCTTGCTGCTTGGGTAGGAAAGCCCCAAATGTTACCTAGACCCACTGCAGCACCTGCTGCCGCTAAGATGAATCCAAGGCGTGAGCCAAAATGCTCACGAGGCTGAGAAGAAGTTTGTTGTGTCATACCACTCACACAAAATATCAATGAACTAGCTGACTAGTACACTATAGCAATATCTTCTACTCAACAAGAGTGATTAGGTTAATTACTCGACAATCAGATCAATTAGCAGACATTCAGTTTGTAAATTTCCACGTACATCTCATATTCACCAAGTCTCCCATTCGCCCCTTTTGATGGATTTATAAATCAGCGTGAAGTGAGCCGAAAAATAATGAGCCGCGTTGTAAAGCACGAATAGTTCAGCGTGATTTCGTGTTGAAAAGTAAAACAAATTGCTTCGATTTTTCCTCATCAGGTCTATTTATCAACTAGTTATCTAACTATACCCAAGTCATCTTGATGATACTTGGGGATGTATTTGTTCATGTTCTTTCGAACATCGAGTAACTCAAGGAGAGAAAAATGAAGGTCACGCTACTGCATGGTGCGGTCGTTGCAGCACTCAGTGTCAGCTACCAAGCTCAAGCCTACAATTGCCAAGATTTATCGGTCTGGGATAGTTCCACCGTTTATAATTCTGGCGATCAAGTACAAACTAAAGGCGCTGCGTATGAGGCAGCTTATTGGACGCAAGGCAATGATCCGGTCAATAACTCGGGGCCATGGGAAGCATGGAAAGGTCTTGGACAATGTGATGGTAGTGGTACAAACCTACCTCCGACGGTGTCCTTCTCTTCTCCTGCAGATAATGCGCAAATTCCAGAAGGCAGCGTGATCACTTTATTGGCGAACGCAGCTGACGAAGATGGTCAGGTCGCTCAAGTAGAATTCTTTGCTGGTAACCAGACCGTTGCTGTTGTTACCCAATCCCCTTTCCAAGCAGAATGGACAGCGGTAGAAGGTGTCTCTCAGTTAACAGCTATCGCCACCGACAACGAAGGTGCGGTAACTACAACCAATGTCTCTATCTTCGTTCAACCGCAAACCGAACTACCACCTCCAACCGTTTCTCTAACGAGCCCAACAGGCACAGAAACACCAAGTGTGGGTGACACTATTTCGGTAACGGCCGATGCAGCAGACAGCGATGGTTTAGTCACCCAAGTTGAGTTCTTCGTAAACAACCAATCCGTTGCTGTCGATACTGCGGCTCCATATGAATACGTCTGGACGGCGGCAGTCGGTACTCATACCTTCAAAGCGCAAGCAACCGATGATTCGAACCTATCGACCATGAGCCAAGAAGTCTCGCTCGTCGTCAGCAATTCAAGCTCTGGAGGCTGTGCAGATGCAGTGCCTTATGTAGCTGGTAACCGCTATGAAGCAGGCGCACTCGTTTCTAATCTCAACCAGAAATACCGCTGTGATGTTGCAGGTTGGTGTTCTTCTGATGCAGCCTGGGCTTATGAACCGGGTGAAGGTTTGTACTGGCAAGATGCGTGGACTGGGCTAGGTGCATGTTCTACACCGCCTCAAATCGCTATCACCGCACCAAGCGAAGGACAAGTCTTGCTCGCAGGTGACAGCCTTGAAGTCTCGGCGGATGCCAACGATGCAGACGGTAACGTGACTCAAGTGGAGTTCTTCGCCAATGGCACCAGTTTAGGTGTGGTTGCTCAAGCACCATATTCCGTTCTATGGAATGCAACGCTAGTTGGCGCGAATCAACTAAAAGCCGTTGCAACAGACAACGATAACAATACGTCCGAGTCTATCGTCAACGTGACGGTGAGTGACCAAGATTTGGTGATTTCATTGACGTCACCGAGTGCAGGTCAAACCGTCGGTTTAGGTAAGAATCTCGTTCTAAGCGCAGATGCAACCTCACTAACCTCTAGCGTGAAACACGTCGACTTTATGGTGAACGGTGCAATTGTCGCAACCGACACGACGGCACCTTACTCGGCGAACTGGACACCGGCCGCAATTGGTAGCTTTACGGTAAGCGCTCAAGCCACCGACCTTGCAGGTACAACCGCGCTTTCTGATGCAGCATCGATTACCGTTGTTGAACAAACGGAGAAACGTCATAAGTTGATTGGCTACTGGCACAACTTCGTGAACGGTGCAGGCTGTCCTATCCGCCTCGCCGACATGTCTGATGCATGGGATGTGATTGATATTGCCTTTGCCGAAAACGACCGCAACAGCGATGGTACCGTGCATTTCAACTTGTACTCTGGCGATATCTACAGTGATTGTCCTGCGCTAGACCCAACTCAATTCAAACAAGACATGGCCGCACTGCAAGCTAAAGGTAAGAAGTTCGTTCTGTCTCTTGGTGGCGCAGAAGGCACAATCACGCTCAACACAGACCAAGATGAAGCAAACTTTGTATCGAGCCTAACCGCATTGATTGCCGAATGGGGCTTCGATGGCTTAGATGTGGATTTAGAAAGTGGCTCTAACCTGCTGCATGGTTCGCAAATCCAAGCACGTTTGGGTGGTGCTCTGCTGCAAATCGAGCAGAACATGGGCGGCGATATGTATCTCACCATGGCGCCAGAGCACCCTTACGTACAAGGTGGCTACATTGCTTATAGCGGTATTTGGGGAGCGTACATTCCTGTGATTAACGAAACACGCAGTACACTCGACCTTCTACACGTTCAGCTATACAACAACGGCGGCCTGCCAAACCCATACATGCCTGGCTCGGCTCCAGAAGGGTCTGTGGATATGATGGTGGCACAGTCTAAGATGCTGATTGAGGGTTTTGAATTGGCAGACGGCACCATGTTTGAACCACTGCGTGATGACCAAGTGGCGATTGGTTTGCCATCCGGTCCGAGCTCCGCTAACTCAGGCCAGGCTCCAACTCAGAACATTCTAGACGCGCTAGACTGTCTGACCAAAGGCACCTCATGTGGCACAGTGAAACCAGCATTCAACTACCCGAATTACGCAGGTGTGATGACATGGTCAATCAACTGGGATGAACATGATGGCTTTAACTTCTCGAAGCCAGTGGGTGACAAATTGACTCAGATGAATGCGCAATAATTCGCGTAGATTCTGAATAGCACCGAAGTAAAAAGAGCGCCTTGATAGGCGCTCTTTGTTGTTTGTGCTTCACAAATTAAATCGTGAAGACTTGGTAATCTTTTAGCTCGGGGATCTTCTTCAGCAGATCTTGTTCTTCAACCGCCATATCATCCAGAGATTCACACAAGTCTTCCGCTTGTTTTTCTACATCTTCCGAGTGTTCCGCTAAGCGTTCTTGAACCTTAGCTTGCAGTTCGGTCATGCTTTCAGACAGTGCGGTTAAGTTCAAGCCGCCGTCTTCTTTCATCTTGGCAGACAACGCATCAAATGCGCTGGTTAGGAATTCTTTGTTAAAGATTTCTTGTGCTTTTTCGAAGTCTTGTGACCATGATTCAGTCATCGAATCAAAGCTATCAGCAGGTAGAATAAAATCACCGTCTTTGTAGTAACGGGCTTCTACATCGGCAAAGAAGTCTTTTACTGCGACTTTCACGTTATCAAATGAATCTGGTGCATCAAGGCTAACCGCGATGTCATCTATAATGTCGTTTGCCAATGCTAAGCCATCACTTGCCAACTGTTTTGCTTGCGGAATGTAAGCATTCATCTTCTCGCGGTAATTCTCGATTGCCGCTTTCTGATCATCATCAAGCTCGATCAGCTCGCCTTTGATAAACAGGTTATTGTCTTCGTCGACAACCGCTTTTTCACCATTGGTATGCACGATTTCTAAGTTCTGACCATCCATACGAACTTCGTTGTTAATATCGACGCGACACTGGGCTGCATAGCCACTGGCGCTGATGGTCAACAATGAGAGTGTGAGCAGTTTCTTCATTACTTTCTCTTTTTTCATGGTTATTCTGTTTAACTATAACAAGCAACTATGGATAAGATGTCAGCAAACCGTCACGACTTCATAACAAGTTGTTTTATCGCCAATTTTCACATCAATGTCTTCCCCTTCTTCTTTGCCGACCAAAGCACAACCAAGGGGGGATTTCGGCGTGAGAACAAACACTTCTTTGCCTTGCCATTCAACGGTCAGTCCACCGGAGCAAGGGCCAATAAAGAAGGCTTTTTCAACATCGTTCTCGTCGACTAATTCCACATAAGCACCAACCGCGATACGTGCATCGACAAAATCACGCAACACAAGAGTGCGGTACTGGCGAAGCTCTTCTTCACTCTCTTGTACACGCATTGCTTGCCCGTGTGCCAGATACGATGCCTCAAGTGCTAATGTGTCGTACTTGTGCTCAGGTACGGTCTCTTCATCCGTCGCAGCGTCAATGGCTCTTTGCGTCGAGGCGTGAGCAACGTGCAGTTTGTCTTCGAGTTGTTGAATGATTATTTGGACTAAATCGGCTTTGTTCATACTTTTAGGACGCGCGTTAGGCACTCAGGGTGTGTTAATGTAATCCAGTTTATCATCAAACCAAGGTTTCCCTATTATGCAAAGTGACTCGCTTCAGCAAACGCTTCAATCCGTGTTCGGGTTTGACTCATTAAGATCCGGCCAACAACCGGTGATTGAAGCAGTAATGAACGGACACTCAGCCGCAGCCATCTTCCCAACTGGCTCAGGGAAATCGCTTTGCTACCAACTTCCTGCTACTCAGTTACCACATCTGACATTAGTGATTTCACCGCTTCTTGCGTTGATGAAAGACCAGCTTAGCTTTTTACAAAGCAAAGGCATTGCTGCGGCATCTATCGACAGCAGCCAAAGCCGTGAAGAAACACAGCAGGTGATGGCTGGCGTGAAGAATGGACATATCAAGATTTTAATGATCTCGGTAGAGCGACTCAAGAACGAACGTTTTCGCGAATTTATTCGTCAAATTCCGCTTTCTCTCATGGTAGTCGACGAGGCGCACTGTATTTCGGAATGGGGTCACAACTTCCGTCCTGACTACCTTAAACTGCCGCAATACCAGCGTGAACTGAATATCCCTCAAACCCTCTTGCTGACCGCAACCGCTACGCCTGCGGTTATCAAAGATATGCAAAGTAAGTTTGATATCGCTGGCGAGAACATTACGGTTACTGGTTTCTATCGCTCTAATCTCGATATTTCGGTGGTGCCTTGCGAGGAAGAAAATAAGCAAACACAGCTGAATGACATCATTGCTGCGGCCCCTAAACTGCCGAGTATCGTGTACGTAACTCAGCAGCAAACCGCGGAGCAAGTAGCCAGCTCATTAATTCGTTTAGGCATCAATGCTCACGCTTATCATGCGGGTATGAAGAGCGATATTCGAGAGAAAATCCAACAGCAGTTTATGGACTCGCAAATCGACTGTATTGTCGCCACAATCGCGTTTGGTATGGGGGTAGATAAATCCGATATTCGTCGTGTTATTCACTTCGATTTACCGAAATCTATCGAAAATTACGCACAAGAAATCGGGCGCGCTGGACGAGATGGGCAGCGTTCGGAGTGTATTCTTCTGGGGAATACCTCTGGCTTAACAGTATTAGAGAACTTTGTTTACGGTGACACACCAGAGCCAAGCTCAATCAATTATGTATTAGAACAAATTCGCGAGAACATGCCTCAGTGGGAAGTGATGGCGCTGCGCTTATCTCGCGATAGCAATATTCGCCAACTGCCACTGAAGACCTTATTGGTTTACTTAGAGCTGGCAAAAGTGATTGAAGCCAAATACAGCTATTTCGCGGAATATCGCTTCAAGTTCTTACAAGACCAGTCTTTCATCCTCAATCAGTTCCAAGGTGAACGACGTCAGTTTGTTGAAGCTATTTTTGCTTGTTCAACCAAAGCGAAAGTTTGGTGCCAAGTGGATTTAGAAGCCTTGTGGATGAACTATCAATCTGAGCGTAGCCGCGTGGTTGCGGCGCTTGATTACTTCCACCAAAACGGTTGGATTGAATTAGAAAGCAAGCAACTCACGGATGTGTATTCGGTTCTCCCTGCGACTCAAAATCAAGAAGTGATTTCTCAGCATTTGGTTGAGCTGTTCCAATCCAAAGAACAGAAAGACATTGAACGAATTCATACTATGTTGGATCTGTTCCAATCATCGGACTGCTTGAGCCATCAATTAGCGCATTACTTTGCTGATCACAATGCACCAGCGCAATGTGGTCACTGCTCAGTTTGTCGTGGACAAGTCGCATCGTTCCCTCAGCCACAACAAGAGCAACCTGAGTTGACTCACCTATCCGCTTGGGTTGATGAGTTTGTTCAGCTTTCACCAACGGCGATTAGCAATGCCGCCGTAGCTCGCTTCCTGTGTGGGATCAGCACGCCAATCATTGCTCAGCTTAAAGCTAGCAAACTGCGAGGCTATGGCTCAATGGCGAATGTCTCTTTTGAACAGGTTCTAAAGCAGGTTGAGTTAGCACGAGCTTAGAAGAAGCTCAATTGGCGTGCTTGTTGTTCAGGCTTGAGCATCACACTCAAACCTAACAGCCTTATTTCTCGGCCGTTTTGGCGCTTAAGAATATCTCTCAGCAGCACTTTGAAATCTTCAAGCTCCAGCTGAGGGTGAATGTGCTCAATCGTTGTAAGTTGAAAGTCAGCAAACTTGAGCTTGATACCCTGCTTAATGATCGATTTATCCGGACTGGCTTTCTCTAAACGTCTCTCTAGTTCAGGGAAGAGCTTATCTTCAATCACCTGCCAGCACTCATCATAAGTAGCAATGTTTTCGCTAAACGTACGCTCTACCCCAACCGATTTACGTTCGCGTTCCACCACCACTTCGCGGTCATCAATACCATGGCTGCGCTTCCACAATGAAGCGCCTTGGCGCCCAAATTGGCGCAACAACTCACGGTAATCACTGTTTTTGATATCTTCACACAGGTAGAAGCCAGCTTGGTGCAGCTTCTCCAAACTCACTTTGCCAACACCTGGGATCTTTTCCAAAGGCAATTTATCGACTACCTCTTGGACTTTATCGGGTGGAATCACAAACTGGCCATTGGGCTTGTTCATGTCTGAAGCAACTTTGGCAAGAAACTTAATTGGCGCAATACCTGCCGATGCCGTTAGCCCCAACTCCGTATGTATGTCGCGACGAATCGATTCTGCGATTAGGGTGGCAGAGCCTCGACAGGCAGTGGAGTCCGTTACATCAAGGTATGCCTCATCAAGGGACAGCGGCTCAATGAGCTGAGTGTATCGTTCGAAGATAGCTCGGATCTGTTGAGAAACTTGCTTGTACACATGCATTCGCCCTGGAACGACAAGTAAGTTAGGGCAAAGCTGGAGCGCACGCGCTGTTGGCATTGCACTGCGCACACCAAACTTACGCGCTTCATAGTTGCACGTACTGATCACGCCTCGCTGCTTCTCATGGCCACCTACAGCAAGCGCAACACCACGATAGCTCGGGTTATCACGCATCTCTACCGCGGCATAAAAGCAATCCATATCCACGTGAATAATTTTTCTGACTCGCTCAATCACGTTTTGCACACAAAAGCACTGTTTAAAAAAACAGTATAGCGATAAATAGACACATTGGAAATAGTGTTATCTGGAGTCAGAGATCAAGAATTTTTCATGGCATTCAAATTGCAGATCATTATTATTGATACCTATAACACTAAAGTTGATTTATACACAAAAGTAGGGAAACTTTTTGAGTAACAAAATACTGGTCGTCGAAGACAGCCGTGCCTTTAAAAACTACTTACAACAGCTGTTAAACCAAGCAGGTTATGAGGTACTCACGGCAGAAAACTATGCTGAAGCCCAATCGATTTTAGCAACTCAACCAGAATTGCTTTGTGCCGTTCTCGACTATTGCCTGCCCGACGCACAAGATGGCGAAATCATCGACTTGGTACTTTCTCATCAGCAAAAAGTCATTGTGCTGACGGCTATGTTTCAAGATGATGCTCGCGAAAAAATGTTGGCCAAAGGTGTACTCGATTACATCTTAAAGGACAGCATGGCATCGGTATCCTACCTGCTTCCACTCCTCAAACGATTAACGAATAATCAGCACCATAAGTGTTTGGTGGTCGATGATTCAATGACGGTTCGTCGCCATGTGGTGCAACTACTAGAGCACCAATACATACAAACACTACAAGCTGAAAATGGCCAGCAAGCCATTGAGCTTATCGAGCAGAATCCAGATATCACATTGGTGCTGACTGATCACGATATGCCAGTAAAAGACGGCATTACCATGATTCGCGAGCTACGCCAGAAACTAGATAAGAACCAACTTGCTATTCTTGGTATCTCAGGCAGTGACGATCACACAATGACTGCTCGCTTTCTTAAAGCAGGTGCGAATGACTTTCTATATAAGCCTTTCAATCAAGAAGAGTTCTTCTGCCGAGTTCATCAAATCTTGGACATGAAGGAAGCTACAACAGAACTGTTTAGAATGGCGAACCAAGATGCTCTCACGGGCTTGTGGAATCGACGTTTCTTGTTTGGGCAAGCGTGTAGCGGCTGCGAAAAGCGCAACATCGCGATGTTAGATATCGACTTTTTCAAGAAGGTCAACGATAACTACGGGCATGATGGGGGTGATGCTGCACTTGTGATGGTGGCGAATATCTTGAAGATCTATTTCCCAGACGATGTAATTGCTCGCTTTGGCGGGGAAGAGTTCTGTATTCAAGCCTGTGGCAGTTATGACGACTTCGTCATTCGATTAGAGCAGATGCGCCAACGTGTTGAAAAAACACCAGTCCCTTACCAGAACGATAGCATCCAAGTAACCATAAGTATTGGTGTATCGAGTGTTGAAGGAAACCTTGATCAACAGATTAAAGTGGCTGATGACCGTTTATATCAAGCGAAAGAAAGTGGTCGAAACCAGACTGTCTACCAATAGCGCCCTGTTTCTCGATTACAAAAAACAAAACCCAGTCGCTGGCTGGGTTTTTTCATTCTGACTATAGATCAATTAAGCAATACGGTCTTTTTCCCACGCAGCTAGCTTTTCAGCGCGCAGTGCTTCACGTGCTTCACGCTTCTTACGTGCATCACATGGTTCTGGGCAGTTACATACCTTCTCGATACCTACTGCACCAAGACCACCACAGCTACCTTTTACAACCTTCTTTTGGAAGATGTAACCTACTGCCATCGCTGCAATCACCGCAACAAAGACAGCAAAAGTAATTAGAAATGTACTCATAAGGACATGCTCACTTCTGTTGTTATTTCTTCATGAACGGCTTGTATGCTTCCGAAGCCAGCTCTTTAAAACCATCATCCGTTTTCACAACCATGAAAACAGGAATGTTATTTTCATTCGCGATTTCCATGCCTTTGTCTTCACCTAGAACCATAAGGCCAGTTGCAAGACCATCAGCCGTCATCGACGATTTATCCAGTACCGTTACAGACACCACTTTATGATGGATTGGTTTGCCTGTTTGCGGATTGATGATGTGAGAGTATCGCACACCATTGCTCTCAAAGTAATTACGATAGTCACCACTTGTTGCAATTGCCATGTCGCCAGGCTCAATAATTTCTTGAATTGAGCGCTCATCAACAGTCGGCTTTTCAATGGCAATACGCCATGGCACACCTTCACGGTTAATGCCTTTCAAACGCATTTCACCGCCAACTTCTACCATGTAGTTGTGAATGCCTTGTGATTGTAGGTAATCCGCAACCACATCAACACCCCAACCTTTTGCGATAGTCGATAGGTCAACGTACAAGTTTGGAATGTCTTTCGACATTTTATTGCCTTCAACCGAAAGGTGGTGAATACCAGTGTTTGCTTTACGA
Organism: Vibrio sp. LB10LO1; assembly: GCF_010092875.1. Taxonomy (NCBI): domain Bacteria; kingdom Pseudomonadati; phylum Pseudomonadota; class Gammaproteobacteria; order Vibrionales; family Vibrionaceae; genus Vibrio; species Vibrio sp. LB10LO1. Next base: position 53,655 of record NZ_JAADJW010000014.1, on the reverse strand, counting down.
GCTGCTAACTCTTCATCTGTCGGAACCACATCTGGACGCGCTTCTGGACCAAAGCCCCAAAGATTCACTAGTGGACCAACGGTTACGTCTAGTGCGCCTAGAGTAAGACCGTTCAAGCGAATCGCTTCTTTCACTACCGTTGCCGTTTGCGGTGATACTTCAAATGGCTCACTGGTCTGGTGTTGGTTAAAACGGCTAAGCTCTGAATCTTCACGGTAAGTCGACATCTGATCGTTCACTTCTTCAAGTAGGCGATCGATTTCTGTTTGCAAAACTTCAGGCGATGGCAGGCCATCTTGCTCGATGTATTTAATGTTGTATGTGGTACCCATTGTTGGGCCACTTAAATGAACTTGATCTGCAGGCTGTTCACAACCAGCTAGAACCAATAGAGAAGCGAATGCAACAAGCCACTTTTTCACTTGTTTACTCCTATTGTCGTTAAATTGATATGGAAAATGGGTTCTCTCAAGACAAACCGATTTCCTATAGCAACTGTTGAATATGGTTTTTATTTCTACAAAAAATAATGGCTAGCTCTTAGAGAGCTAGCCATAGATTCAATCACTTGGGGGATTAACCACCGAAGTCATCTAGAAGGATGTTTTCATCCTCTACACCTAGATCTTTCAGCATGCCGATTACAGCAGCGTTCATCATAGGTGGACCACACATGTAGTATTCACAGTCTTCTGGCGCTTCGTGATCACGTAGGTAGTTCTCGTAAAGAACATTGTGAATGAAGCCAGTGTAACCATCCCAGTTATCTTCTGGCATAGGGTCAGACAGTGCACAGTGCCATACGAAGTTGTCGTTGTCAGCCGCTAGGCCATCAAAGTCTTCTACGTAGAACATTTCGCGCTTAGAACGCGCACCGTACCAGAATGACATCTTACGCTTAGAGTGCAGACGTTTTAGCTGGTCGAAGATATGAGAACGCATTGGAGCCATACCTGCACCACCACCAACGAATACCATTTCAGCGTCAGTGTCTTTCGCGAAGAACTCACCAAATGGACCAGAAATCGTACACTTGTCGCCTTCTTTTAGAGACCAGATGAACGATGACATGATGCCAGGTGGTACGTCTGGGTTGTTAGGCGGCGGCGTAGCGATACGCACGTTAAGCATGATGATACCGTGCTCCTCTGGGTAGTTAGCCATAGAGTATGCGCGGATCGTTTCTTCGTTTACCTTAGACTCGTAGCGGAACAGGTTAAACTTGTCCCAATCTTCACGGTATTCTTCAGGTACATCGAAATCAGCGTATTTAACGTGGTGAGCTGGCGCTTCAATCTGGATGTAACCACCAGCACGGAAAGGTACTGATTCGCCATCTGGGATTTGTAGCTTAAGCTCTTTGATGAATGTTGCTTTGTTATCGTTTGAGATAACTGTACATTCCCACTTCTTAACGCCGAAGATTTCTTCAGGAAGTTCGATGTCCATGTCAGTTTTCATTGCAACCTGACACGCTAGACGCTCACCTTCACGCGCTTCACCTTTAGTAATGTGGTCAAGCTCGGTAGGTAGGATGTCACCACCACCTGATTTAACTTTTACGCGACACTGACCACAAGAGCCACCGCCACCACAAGCAGAAGATACGAATACGCCAGCGCCCGCTAGCGCAGATAGTAGCTTACCACCTGGTTGTGTAACGATCGCCAGTGATGGGTCATCGTTCACAGAAATTGTAATGTCACCTGTTGGTACAAGCTTAGACTTAGCGAAAAGAATCACTAGTACTAGCGCAAGTACGATCAGAGTAAACATCACTACACCAAGAATAATGTCCATTGACTATTCCTTAATTGTTGCGGTTTACCCGACTTACAGTTGAACACCAGAGAAAGACATAAAGCCTAACGCCATTAGACCTACAGTGATGAACGTGATACCAAGACCACGTAGACCAGGAGGTACATCTGAGTACTTCATCTTCTCACGGATACCTGCAAGAGCGACGATCGCTAGCATCCAGCCCACACCAGAACCGAAACCGTAAACGATAGATTCAGCAAAGTTGTAGTCACGTTGTACCATGAAAGATACACCACCGAAGATCGCACAGTTTACTGTGATCAGCGGTAGGAAGATGCCAAGCGCGTTGTACAAAGGTGGGAAGAAACGGTCAAGAACCATCTCTAGAATCTGTACAAGTGCCGCAATTACACCGATAAAGGTGATGAAGTTTAGGAAGCTAAGGTCTACGCCCTCAACTAACGCGTTCTCTTTCAGAACTAGGTTGTAAACTAGGTTGTTCACAGGAACCGCGATAGTTAGTACTACCACAACTGCAACACCCAGACCGAAAGAGGTCTTAACTTTCTTAGATACGGCAAGGAAAGTACACATACCTAGGAAGAAAGACAGTGCCATGTTTTCGATGAAAATCGATTTAACTAGCAGACTGATGTAATGTTCCATGACGCCCTTACTCCTTCGCTTCTACTTGTTCTGGCTTCAGAATACGGATTACCCAGATCAGGAAGCCGATTAGGAAGAATGCAGATGGTGCTAGTAGCATTAGACCGTTTGGCTGGTACCAACCACCGTTGCTCACTAGTGGTAGAACTTCCATACCGAATAGCTTGCCTGAACCAAATAGTTCACGGAAGAAGCCTACAGTGATAAGAACGAAGCCGTAACCTAGACCGTTACCGATACCGTCGATTAGCGATGGTACTGGTGCAGATTTCATTGCGAATGCTTCAGCACGACCCATTACGATACAGTTCGTGATGATAAGACCTACGAATACAGATAGCTGTTTAGAGATATCGTATAGGTAAGCTTTAAGCACTTGGTCTACCACGATTACTAGCGATGCGATGATTGCCATCTGAACGATGATACGCACACTGTTAGGAATGTGGTTACGGATCAGAGAAACAGAGAAGTTAGACAGTGCAGTTACGAAAGTTACCGCTAGCGTCATTACAAATGCTGTTTCTAGTTTAGTTGTTACTGCAAGAGCAGAACATACACCAAGAACCTGCAGCGCGATCGGGTTGTTGTCCAACACCGGCGCCATAATGCTCTTTTTAATGTTTTGTGCGCTAGACATTAGTTCAGACCTCCGTCACGAACTTTTGCTAGGAAAGGACCAAAGCCCATGTCACCTAACCAGAAGTCAAATGTACCTTGAACACCGTTACCAGTTAGTGTCGCACCAGATAGGCCGTCAACGCCGTGTTCAGAACCTTCTGGAGCACCACCTTTAACAATCTTGATTGCTGGTTTGTGGTTCTCGTCGAATAGTTTCTTACCAACGAATTGAGCACGCCATGCTGGGTTTTCTACTTCACCACCAAGTCCAGGAGTTTCACCTTGCTCGTAGTAAGTAATACCAGACACAGTGTTACCGTCAGTTTCAACCGCAACGAATGCGTACATCATTGACCATAGGCCGTTACCGTGAACTGGGATGATAACTTTAGAAATGTCATCACCGTTTTTCACTAGGTAAACAATACCTGTGTTAGCACGACGTAGGATCTTAGCTTTGTCTTCATCAGCCGTTAGCTTGATAGACTCTGCTGGATCTTTCGCTGCTTTACGTTGGTCGTAGTTAGCTGCTGTAGAGCCGTCTTCAGCCTTCTCTACAAAATCACCAGTTTTGAAGTCAACTAGACGAGGTTCGATGTACTCAGCAAAAAGCTCAGGAACTTTCTTACCTTCAGCGTCGATACCCGCAACTTCTACAATCTTTGATTGCTTATCTAGTACAGCGTTAGCTTTTTGCTGGTCACGCAGACCTACTGCTGCTGTTGAAACGATGATTGAACAAACAAGGCTCAACCCGACAACAACACCCAGCGTCTTTTTAATGCTGTCGTTATTACTTGCCATAGCGTGCTAGTCTCCGCTTGATGTTCTTCTCGATAACTACATGGTCGAACAGAGGTGCGAATAGGTTCGCGAATAGAATCGCCAGCATCATACCTTCTGGGTAAGCTGGGTTAACTACACGGATCATCACACACATTGCACCGATTAGGATGCCGTACCACCATTTACCGCCATTGGTAAATGAAGCTGATACTGGGTCTGTTGCCATGAAGAACATACCGAATGCAAAACCACCTAGTACTAGGTGCCAGTGCCATGGCATGTTGAACATTGGGTTGGTGTCAGAACCGATCACGTTGAATAGTGTCGATACTGCAATCATACCGATCATTACACCTGCGATGATGCGCCATGAAGCGATTCGCATGTAAACGATCATCGCTGCACCGATCATTAGAGCAAGCGTTGATACTTCACCAATTGAGCCAGGGATGTTACCGATGAATGCATCCATCCAAGTGATAGGAGCGCCAGTGATGTTGTTGATCAACGCGCCGCTACCGCCGTGAGCCCATTGGCTAAGAGCAGTTGCACCAGAGAAGCCGTCAGCCGCAGTCCATACTACGTCACCCGAGATTTGCGCTGGGTAAGCGAAGAATAGGAAAGCACGACCTGCAAGAGCAGGGTTCAGGAAGTTACGACCTGTACCACCGAAGATCTCTTTAGCTACAACAACACCAAATGTGATACCTAGTGCCGCTTGCCATAGAGGTAGCGTTGGTGGAACGATAAGTGCGAATAGAATAGAAGTTACAAAGAAACCTTCGTTAACTTCGTGCTTACGCACCATACAGAAAAGTACTTCCCAGAAACCACCAACAATAAATACTGTTGCGTAGATTGGTAGGAAGTAAGTCGCACCCAGTAGCATCTTACTGCCAACGCCCGCTTCTGCACCGATGGTGCCGCCAAGCATTTCTGTTAGCCAGTAGTGCCAGTTACCTGCGATAACTGTCGCTAGTTGATCACCAGCGTACATGTGGTTAAGTGCTGCAATAGCTTGGCCACCCGCGTTGTACATACCCCAGAACATTGCTGGGAATACTGCGAACCAAACCATGATCATGATACGTTTTAGGTCAACGCTATCACGAACGTGCGAGCTACGTTTTGTTACTAGACCTGGCGTGTAGAATAGTGTTGCTGCTGCTTCGTACAGAGCAAACCACTTTTCGTGCTTACCGCCTGGTTCAAAATGATGCTCGATATCCTCAATGAATTTCTTAAGCATGGATTACCCTTCCTTCACGATGGTATCTAGGCATTCACGAAGTAGCTGACCGTACTCGTATTTACCAGGACATACAAAGGTACACAATGCTAGATCTTCTTCATCCAGTTCAAGCGCACCCAGTGTTTGAGCACTGTCTGTATCGCCTGCACATAGATCACGAAGTAGCAAAGTCGGTTCCATATCAAGCGGCATTACGCGCTCGTAGTTGCCGATTGGAACCATTGCACGGTCACTACCGTTAGTCGTTGTTGTCATGTTGAACAACTGACCTTTGAAGATGTGACCAAGGAAAGATTTCGTGATTGAGAACTTGTTTTTACCGGGTGTAGCCCAGCCAAACAGTTCTTTGTCACGACCTTCGCGTAACACAGAAACTTGTTGGTGGTAACGACCTAGGTAGGCATGTGGACCAGACGCTTGAGTACCAGAAAGTACCGAGCCTGAAATCACACGAACTTCACCAGGCATCAACTCACTGTCAGTTAGGTCTTCAAGAGAAGCACCTACAACTGTACGAAGAAGACGTGGGTTGTTCACAACAGGACCAGCTAGAGACACAACACGATCAGTGTAAAGCTCACCCGTTAGGAAAAGCTGACCGAACGCGATAACGTCTTGGTAGTTGATGCTCCATGCCACATTTTCTGCATTCACTGGGTATAGGAAATGCATGTGGGTGCCAGCAAGACCTGCTGGGTGAGGGCCATCGAAGACGTGTTCTTCTACGTTTGACTGAGAAGAGCGTGGCAAGCTAGTGCCAGACTTACATACGTAAACCTTGCCTTCTGTCAGGGCTGAAAGAATGTCTAGACCTGCAACGAATGCTTCTTGTTGTTCATTGATGATCAACTCAGGCTGTGCTGCTAGTGGATTAGTATCCATCGCAGTTACGAAAATAGCCTTAGTAGCAGACTCGATTGCTGGAACCTTGCTGAACGGACGAGTACGTAAAGCGGTCCAAAGGCCAGATTCAACCAATTGAGTCTTGATCACTTCGCGATCTAGACCTGCTAGTTGAGCTGCTTCGAACTTATCAAACGTAACCTGCTCTTCGCCTGCCACTTCAATCACTACTGATTGAAGTACACGCTTAGCGCCACGGTTAATTTCGATCACTTTACCGGCTGCTGGAGCAGTGAACTTCACGCCAGGGTTCTTTTTGTCTTCAAAAAGAACTTGCGCTTTTTTCACTTCATCGCCAACGCGGACATGCATGGTAGGACGCATGCCAACGTACTCTTCGCCAAGCAAGGCGACTTTTTTGATGGTCTTACCATCATTAATCACCTGGGATGGAGCTCCTGCGATAGGAAGATCCAAGCCCTTCTTTATTGTAATCATACGCACTTGCACTACTTTTATCGGGAAAAAGATTCTTTTGATTGCGTAACTTTTAGACACGACATCAGTGTCCGGTTTTGATGCTGTTTAAAACATCAAAATCGCAACATCCTATTAATTATCTCGTCACAAATATTAGGCGAGATTTATCAGGTGCCGTAGTCTAGCATTTTTTGGGAACTTGATGCCATGACCAATCTTAGGAAAGGAGGGTTTATTTCGGTAGAACGAGCTCTAAAAGGTTAAAGAATAGTCATAAGTTTGACCGAACGCACAAATGCCAAATCCCATATATTCGTTATGGAAATAAAACATTCATGCTTTGAAACATGCATTAATTTTCATTCATTTGTTGAAACACTGTTAACACATTTTTTAACCTTTATTTGTGCCACATTGTTGTCCCGAAAAGATGTAAAACAAAAAAAGATGGCCGAAACCATCTTTTTAAATCAGTGTTTTAATCGCTTTCTAGCGACCACCACCCATACACATAGGGCTATCTGGAGCACCATCTTGTTCTTGTTTCCACTCTTCATTGGTATAAGTGTGAATCGCCAAGGCATGGATGTGATTATCAAGCTCGTCGGCCAGTACAGTGTGTACCTGACGGTGACGTCCAATGAGGCGCTGACCAGCAAATGCATCACTGACCACAATCACTTTGAAGTGGCTCTCAGAACCCGGCGGAACATTGTGCATATAGCTCTCATTGATCACTTTCAAATAGTTAGGTTGCAGCTCACTATGCAGTTTCTTTTCTATGATTTCTTGGATCATATTCAGTCCTCATCAATACTAATCAGGTAAGTATATACTCTAGTTCAGCAAATGAAATCAACGAAACGTCCCTGCTCCCTCTTTCACAATCCACACTGTTCGCTAAAAGCCTGTGAAAATCAGTAAATTTGACAGCTTTTTGTATCTTGAGCCTTCATCATTTGCGACAATAATCACTAATTTCCAAATCGACTTACGTTTAGTTATGAAAACCGAATTAGACCTTCACGATCGTAGCCTCACGCTGCATCGTTTCCCAAAGCGATCCAACGAAACTCTTCAAGCATGGGATGCGGGTGATGAGTACCTTATCAATCACGTAGAAGAAATGGCGTTGCCAGATAATCAAAATATCGTAGTTATTAATGATAACTTCGGTGCGTTGGCATGCTGGTTTTCAGACAAGCACAATGTGACGTTGATGAGTGACTCTTTCATCTCACACAAGGGTGCGCAACAAAACCTTGCAGACAACCAATGCAATCAAGTGTCTTTTCTCTCGACGATGGATGACATTCCAGAGAATACAGACTTAGTTTTGATGCAACTGCCAAAAAGTAACCGCCATCTAGTTTGGTTACTCAGTCAACTGCGTAAAGCGTTGCCAGCATCCTGCCCTATTGTTGCGGTCAACAAAGCGAAAGAGATCCATACGTCGACACTCAAACTGTTTGAGAAGTACTTAGGCGAGACTAAAACCTCTCTAGCGTGGAAAAAGCATCGTTTAGTATTCTCAACTGCCAATGCTCAACCAGTCATAGATGTCGACCCAATGACGATTTGGGGCATTGAAGGTGAGAGTATTCAACTGAAAAATCTGCCAAATGTATACTCAGGCGAAAGCTTGGATCTCGGCGCACGTTTTATGCTGCAACACCTTCCTCAAGATCCAACGTTGAAACACGTCATCGACCTTGGCTGTGGTAATGGTGTGCTGTCAGTAAAAATGGGGCAATTAAATCCTCAAGCTCGTTTAACCAGCGTGGATGAAAGCTTTATGGCTATCGAGTCAGCAAAACAAAACTTGCTCGATAACCTAGGCGACGCCCGCGATATTCAATGCATTGCGAACAACTGCTTAGATGGTTTCACCCCAGACTGTGCAGACATGGTGATGTGCAACCCACCGTTCCATCAGCAGCAAGCGATCACTGACCACATTGCGTGGCAAATGTTCTGCGATGCGAAACAAATACTGAACCAAGGCGGTAAGTTATTGGTCATAGGTAACCGTCACCTTGGTTACGATGCGAAGCTGAAACGTCTGTTTGGCGACAAAAATGTGAAATTAGTCACTTCTAACAATAAGTTCGTGATTTTACAGGCAACGAAAAATCCTGCTAAATTAGGCGCCAAGCAATAAAGTCCTGACTTTAGCAATATGTTTAAAAGGAATAATAAGATGAAAAAACTGGTACTCGCGGCTTCGGTTGCCTTGCTTGCTGCATGTTCGGCGCCACAACAACCTCAACTGAACCTGATGCCTGAGACGACGCTAAGCACGAACCCGATCGTACAAGGCAAGAGCTACAGTCTAACCAGTAAAGACGTACGTGCGGCTCAGTATGTTGCTCTTGTCGATAACGGTCGTTCAAATATTTTGCCTCTTCACGCGAAACAAAACCTACGTATTTCTCTTGAAGAAGCATTAGAGAAGCAATTCTCTTCTCAAGGTTTCCATTCAGATCTGAACAGCGACAACTCGATTGAGCTTGAAGTGCAAGAAGCGTTGGTAAACGTGAAGCACTCTGTAATGGAAAACGAGATGGATGCAAAAGTCGTTCTAGAAATTACCGCAGAAACTCCGCAAGGCAAGCTTGTTAAGACCTATACTGGTACTGCTAAACGTTCAGGCACACTAAGCGCTTCAGACTCTGATATTGAGCAAACTCTTAATGATGTTGTTGCTCTAACTCTAAAAGAGATCGCGAATGACCCTGAACTTCGCCAATACATGCAGGAGCGATTCTAATGCTACGTAAAGCTATTCTTTCTCTCGCACTTCTGAGCTGCAGCGTTTTTGCTGGTCCTAAAGTGGCGTTTGAAACTACGTTAGGTAACTTCACCGTAGAGTTAAATGAAGAAAAAGCACCCGTTACGGTCGCGAACTTCCTTAAATATGTGGAAGATGGTAGCTACGAAGGTACGATTTTCCATCGCGTGATTCCTGGCTTTATGGCGCAAGGTGGTGGCTTTAACCAAGACATGCAAATGGTTAAGACCTACGCACCAATCAAAAACGAAGGGAATAACGGTTTGAACAATGACCGTGCCACTATTGCAATGGCGCGTACCAATGCTCCTGATTCGGCAACACGTCAGTTCTTCGTAAACTTGGTCGACAATGACTTCTTAAACTACGGTTCTCGCCCACCGGGTTATGCAGTATTTGGTGAAGTCACCGAAGGCTTCGATGTCATTCAAAAAATGGCGGCTCAGCCAACCAAATCCATCGGTCGCATGCGCGATGTCCCAGAGACACAAATCGTCATCACCAAAGCAACACTACTCAAGTAGCCCAAATCATAAGCCCTTTGAATATTCGAAGGGCTTTCTCTTTTAGTGGCTCTATTTTAACGGATTGATTTATGTCTTCATTACCTTCCATCACTTGGTTGGAAACGGTAAAAAGTTACCTCGATAAACGCTTACTTTGGGTTTTCATGCTTGGCTGCTCAAGTGGCTTCCCCTGGGTGCTTATTGGTTCAAACATGTCAGGCTGGCTAAAAGATGCTGGTTTGACGTTATCGGCAATCGGCTATTTTGGTAGCGTATTTGCTGTTTATGCGATCAACTTTTTATGGGCGCCATTGGTCGATCGCGTCAAACTGCCTGTGTTGCACCGCTTACTTGGACAACGTCGTAGCTGGATTTTCCTATGCCAGAGTATCGTGCTTGTTGCTACTCTGTTTATTGCCGGTGTGAACCCCGCTGAAAACCTGATTTTCACATCACTTCTCGCATTGTGTATTGCCACAGCCTCAGCGACACAGGATATTGCGATTGATGCGTTCCGTATTGATACCTTTCCTAAGACGGAAGAATCGAAACTTCCGCAAGCTTCTGCTATGGCGGTGATTGGTTGGTGGACGGGTTATTCACTACCAGGCTATTTAGCGTTCATTAATGCCGATGGCATAGGCTGGAATGGTGTCTATTACGGCATGGCTTTTATCGTTGTGCTCTTGATGATTTTCACTCTTTTAGTGGGTGAACCAAAAACACAACGTGAACAACTGCAGTTGGAAGCAGAGCAACGTCATAAAGAAGTCGTGGGCTCCAAACTGGTGGCTTGGTTTACCGTTACCGTTGTGGAACCTTTCTTGGACTTCTTCAATCGTAATGGCGTTCGTGTTGCCATCACGCTTTTGTTATTTGTTTTCCTATTCAAAATTGGCGAGGCGTTCTTGGGACGCATGTCGATTGCCTTCTATAAGGAGATAGGTTTTAGCAATGAACAAATTGGCTACTACTCGAAACTGATTGGCTGGGGCGCAACCATGCTGTTCACCTTTGTTGGCAGCATGTTTAACGTTAAGTTTGGTATTGTGCGCGGCCTGATGATTGGTGGTATCGCTATGGCAGCGAGCAACTTGATGTTTGCTTGGATTGCGAAAGTCGGCCCGAATGAGCATCTGTTCTTAGCGACGATCATTGTCGATAACTTCACAACCGCTTTCTCGACCGTCGCTTTTGTTTCGTTCTTGACGATCCTGACTGGACAAGCATTCTCTGCAACTCAGTACGCTTTGTTAGCCTCGCTGGGCAACTTTGGACGGACTACCCTAGCTTCGTTCAGTGGCGAATTAGTTGATTATCTGAATGACTGGACGACTTTCTTTGTGATTACTGCGGTAATGGTCGTTCCGAGTTTGATCATGCTTTATTCATTGCGACATTACTTCACTGAGTTGCTAGAAAAAGCGAGACAGAGAAACTAAGAAAAGAAATGAAAAACAAAAACCACCGCGATGCGGTGGTTTTTTTGTTTCAGATCCTGGATGCTCGTTAAGGGTACATACCTTTACCAAACATATTGAAGATTCTCGCCACACCTTGAGTAAACATCATCGGCTCGGTGAGTACCGTTAAACATAAACAATCTTCACCAGGCTTGGTGAATGGACTGTGCTTGACAGAGGAATCCCTCACCAATAAGTCTCCAGCTTCATAATGACCGTCTTCATCACTAAAACCGCCATGCAGAACAAGTGTCGACTCTGACCCTTTGTGTGTATGCTGAGGTATGCGCACGTCTTCGCTAATGTACATCAGATTTACTCGCGCATCTTCCCCTAGTTCGATTTGTGCACTGAAAACCTTACCACCGTAGCTCTTCCATTCTCCGACAAGATCAGAGAAGCGACTTAACGTTTTAGGTAATTTAAAATCTTTACCCGCAACGGCGACACTGACAACGTCATTGATAATGACAGTATCTGGCTTCGTTTCTGCAGTGACGATGTCGTTAAGCATAGTGTCAAATTCAGCGTTGTAATCCCAAGATACGTCACTAACTTCGAACGTTGCTTGCTCGGCTTCCATTTCATTTACATACGCTCGGCATTTCGGACAAGTCTCTAAGTGCGTGGCAACCACCAGACCAGAAACTGCATCAATATTGCCCGAGGCGTATGCCTCTAACAAGTTGTTGTCTGGGTGTTTGTTCATAATTGCTCCGTATGCATTGAATGCCTTAGTTTTTCTACCGCTAGCCTTAACCGGGATTTCACGGTTCCCAGAGGTATGTCAAACAGTTCAGCGACTTGCTGATGTGGTAGCTCTTCCAAGTACACTGCCTGTAACACATCCCTTTGGTTTTTTGGCAGTATGTCTAAGAATTTGACAACCTGTTCTTTGAGCATGTCTTGCTCTGGTGAATAATGGTCGACCAAATCAGGCGGATAGTAATCTGATGGCCAAATGTCATCAGAATGAATATGTAGGTCTTTACCTTTCTGCTTTCTCAAAAGGTCGAAACAAAGGTTACGAATTATCGTGTATATCCATGTCGACAAGGCGCTTTTCGTTCCATCGTAAAGGTGCGCTTTTTGCCACACTGTTGCCATGGTTTCCTGCACCATTTCCATTGCCACTTGCTCGTTGCCGACATGTTTGTAGGCGAACTGTTTAAGCTTCGGTGCATAAAAACGAAATACAAAAGCAAAAGCGTCTTTGTCTCTCGCTTTCACCTTGTTCATATACTCGTTCCATTCGCTTCGCCCTAATTTTTGCGGGCTTTCACTCATCATAATCAGCCTTAATCATTGGGAGGAGTTTCCTCCTCCCCCTTAATCCTAATCGGTGATGTCATCAACAATAAGGTTGAAGCCACCGTTGTTACCGTCGTCAATGGCAACCACTTGGTACACAACGCCATTCATTACAGTTACAGGCGCAGAATCAATCGCTACTGTAGATGGGTCTCCAGCCACGGTAACTGTCACGAAATAAGAACCTTCCGCAACGTAAACGCCTTGCACACTATCTTTATACGCAAAGTCCGCTATCGCTGGATCACTTCCATCAATGCCCGCACTCGTTGTTAGGTAAATATCAACCATTTCTGCGACCGGATTAGCAGCTGCGTGCGTCACGTTTAATGTGGCACTGGTCGCTACCGCTCTACGCATGTCCTCTACAACGAGGGGCTCGATAGCAATTTCAGGACTCACTACACCTACTGCGTAGATACTGTAATCCATACCGCCTTTAACCTCTAAGCCGTCAACGTCGATGATCGGGTCGGTCGTAGTGCCGTCTACATATACGTCAATATCGTAAGCTTTAGGTGCAAGGTCTAAGTAGCCGCGAATTTCTTTGAATGCGAGGTCTGCCAATGGAGCAAAAGCCGCGCCATCCACATATACGTCCACTAATGGTGCACCATCAACGAGATGGCCGACACGCACCTCAGCTTGACTGCCCATATCTTCAATTATAGAAGAGCCTGAACCATCCAATACTAGTAGCTTCGCAGGAGAGGCACTGTTTGAGTCCGCTGTGCCTATTGCTGCAATCGTAAGATTAGCGTTGGCTGGCAGAGCGATTGTACCGGAGTCAAACGCGACTGTATCACCAACCGCTAAACGAACTTGGTAATCCCCAGCAGGAATATTCAACACGTCGGTCGACGCTTTGTATGCCAAGTTCGTTAATGGTGTTGAAGAAGCTAGGTCAGCACCTGGTGCTGTCACATACAAATCTACAGCAGGAACACCAGATGCAACGTGCACAACTTGAACATCCAAGCTGTCATCATTTGCCATTGATTCGGCGCTTCGGGTAACGATTAAAGGTTCAACAGGGTTTGGTGTACCAGAAGCATCGCCTACAACAAAGACGGTGTAATTGGTGTCAGAATCTAGGTCTAAAGATGTCTTGTCAACAACGGTCGCGACATCACCTCCAGGAAGCTGGACGTCCACTTGGACCGAGTTGGTTCCCTCTGGCAGCATCAAATATCCTGAGCCGACACCATAATCAACCCCTGTTAACGTAGCTTCGTCATTAATCCAGACATTAGCTAGGGGCGCATCTGCAGAGGCGTGCACGGCTTGTAGGTTGGTAAATTTAATTGAATCACTGTCAGAACCACACGCAGCGATCCCAAACACAGCAAGCAAAGTTACTGCGGTTTTGGTTAATCCTTTCATAATCTAGTCTCTCTTTTCGGTGGGACTTCTATCGCTTGGTTGAGAAATTCCAATGCGGGAAGGCAATCTGTCGCACCAACCAGCTTTTCAAACAAAACACTGTCGAGAGGTAAAAGCTCTAGCCACCGTTGGGTAACCCAAGACGCATCGTCATAAAAACGATGTTGATAGAGTTTTCCCAGCTGAGGGAACTGCTCGTACACGTGTGCAAGCTGCTCGCTTAGGTAAAGAAAATTTGGAGGGGTCATTGGTTCACACCAATTTTCAATCCAATCTACCTCAGCATGACGGAGACCGTCAGAATCGGCCCTTACTCGTCTGACAGTGAAGCGCTTCTCACCGACAACGGTAATGCCAAGAAGTCCATCACTCAGTCTTTCAAAATCAACGATGGTGACCAAAGTACCGATAGACGACACATTCCCTACTGCTTTTGGATCTTCCCCACTGCCGACAAGACAAACGCCAAACCCGACGTTTCTGATGCTGCATTCCTTCACCATGCGTTGATAACGTGGCTCAAAAATACGCAGATTCATCTTTCCTTCCGGCAATACAACTGAGGTTAAAGGGAATAACATGACTTCGTTCATTAAATCGTCCTCTTTGATTCAAAAACTCATACGAGCCATGTATTGGAGAGATCACTAACGATTTATGTTGGTTAATCGACTGGCTTAAAAAGTCATAAAAACGATTACGCAAACGACATGCGTCACATATTTATTGCAAATCAATGCAACAAACAAAAAGTTCCGTGAAATAAACTTATTTCGTGACGAACCTCACTAAAAACCTTCATTTTTGCATCCTTTATCACTTTCATTTGAGATTTTTATCGCTATTATTCCCGCCAATTGGAAAGCGCAGCACAGATTGCGTGTTCTGAATCATTACAAACATAGAGAGTCCCCTTATGCGTAAATCACTTTTAGCTCTTAGCCTTCTAGCGGCTACTTCAGCTCCAGTTATGGCTGCTGACTACTCAGATGGCGATATCCACAAGAACGATTACAAGTGGATGCAATTCAACCTAATGGGTGCATTCAACGAGAAAGGCTACTCTGAGTCTTCTCACGATTACCTAGAAATGGAATTTGGCGGCCGCTCTGGCATCTTCGACCTATACGGTTACGTAGATGTATTTAACCTAGCTTCAGATCCAGGCAGCGACAAAGATGGCGGCGAGAAGATCTTCATGAAGTTTGCTCCTCGTATGTCTCTAGATGCTGTAACTGGTAAAGACCTATCTTTCGGTCCAGTTCAAGAGCTTTACGTTGCGACTCTTATGGAATGGGGTGGTAACTCAGACGTTAACTCTCAGAAAATCGGTCTAGGTTCTGACGTAATGGTTCCTTGGTTAGGCAAAATCGGCCTAAACCTATACGGTACTTACGATGGCAACAAAAAAGACTGGAACGGTTTCCAAGTTTCTACTAACTGGTTCAAGCCATTCTACTTCTTCGAGAACGGTTCATTCATTTCTTACCAAGGTTACATCGATTACCAATTCGGTATGGATGATGCTGAAGGTAACAAGTTCAACACTACAGCGTCTAACGGCGGTGCAATGTTTAACGGTATCTACTGGCACTCTGACCGCTTCGCAGTGGGTTACGGCCTGAAACTATACCATGACGTATACGGCTTCAAAGACGGTGAGCCACTACCATGGGGTCACAAACCAGAATCATCTGGTGCTGGTCACTACGTAGCTGTAACTTACAAGTTCTAATTGAACCGATAAGTTCCCCAAAAATGGCGCCTCTTGGCGCCATTTTTATTTGCTTTCCTTTTTTCCCTCATTATCCTTGCAGCAAACCTTTTTAATGAGAGCGTTTGGTGAATATTCTCATCTTAGGTCCGGGAGCCGTTGGTTCACTCTGGGCGACTAAATTCAAACTTGCTGGACACAATGTCTCCTTATGGGGAAAAAGCTCAAACAGCGAGCAGTTGCTCCAACTCGATGACAATCCAGCAATCAATTTTTCTAATCAGCACATCCCTTCTGTTCAAAATGCAGATCTGATTGTTGTGACAGTAAAAGCATGGCAAGTAGAGGGAGCCATTGAGCCTCTTCTTCCCTACATCAGCGAAGACACAATCGTGATGTTACTGCACAACGGTATGGGCACTGCACCGCTACTTGAAGCAAAACTGCCTGATAACCCATTGATAGTTGCCACAACAACACACGGTGCTTACAAACCAAGTAAAGAGCAGGTTCTTCACACTGGCCAGGGGAATACTCAACTGGGTGGTTTTAATGCTAAAGGTGCTCAGTGTGAATTTCTTGCAGATGTGATGAACCACGCTTTGCCCGAGGTAAATTGGAACCCAAACATCAACACTGCGTTGTGGACCAAACTTGCGATCAACTGTGCTATCAATCCACTGACCGCAATCCATCAATGTAAGAATGGGGAGCTTGCCGCTCCGGAATTTGCCACCGAGTTGGCTAACATCACCCGCGAGTTGGTGGAGGTTATGAATAAAGAAGAGATAAAGGTCGATTTTGACTCTCTTCACACCACTATTATGCAAGTGGTTAACGCTACAGCAGCCAACTACTCTTCTATGAGGCAAGATGTTTTTCACCAACGTCTTACCGAGATAGACTTTATTACTGGTTATCTACTGCACGCCGCCGAAAAGCATCACATTAGCACGCCAGAGAATGCCAAACTCTATCAACGCATCAAACAGATTGAACAAAGCTGGACAGAACAATGAATAAAAAGATCTTAGTACCTATCGCGCCGGGCACAGAAGAAATGGAAGCGGTAACCGTTATCGACTTGATGGTTCGTGCGGGCTATGACGTAACGGTCGCAAGCGCAGATTTCGATGGTGCACTGACTATGAAAGCGTCTCGTGGCGTGACACTAACCGCGGATTGCAAGCTGGTTGATATTGCTGACGATGAGTTTGATGCAATTGTTCTGTCTGGTGGTGTTGGCGGCGCAGAAACCTTCCGTGATAGCACCATCATGATTGAGATTCTGAAACAGCATATGTACGAAGGAAAACTGGTTGCAGCGATTTGTGCAGCGCCAGCTTTGGTTTTGCAACATCACAATCTTTACCCTGAAGCCCTGATGACATGTCATCCAAGCTTCCAATCTCATATTCCTGAAGACAAATGGCGAGCTAAACGTGTCACCATGGATGTGAATCACAACCTACTGACAAGTCAGGGACCAGGAACTGCACTTGAGTTCGCGATGGAAATCATTATCAAACTTTCCGGTAAAGAACATGGATGGATGGTTGCTGAGCCGTTAGTCACTATCCCAACACTGCATTACCACGAGCTCGGTGACGAATAATGTTTGACGTAAACGCTGTACGCGAACAGTTCCCTGCCCTGAATCAAGACGTAAACCAATCGCCTTTGGTTTACCTTGATAGCGCAGCTACAACACAGAAGCCACAGTGCGTGATCGATGTGATTAGTCGTTACTACAGCGCACAAAATGCTAACGTGCACCGTGGCAGTCACAGCTTAACAGCCAACGCGACCAGCCAATTTGAAGCGGCTCGTGACACCGTTGCGAAGTTCATTGGGGCGAGCAGTTCAAAAGAAATCATTTGGACTCGAGGCGCAACTGAAGCACTAAACCTAATCGCGCAAACTTATGCTCGAAGCACACTCCAAGCGGGTGATGAAATCCTGATCAGTGAAATGGAACATCACGCCAACATCGTGCCTTGGCAAATTGTCGCAGAGCAAACGGGCGCGAAAATCGTTAAAGTTCCGATGACCTCCAATTGCCAGTTCAATATCGATGCATTTGAAGCACTGTTATCGGAGCGCTGTAAAATCGTAGCGTGTGCCCAAATCACCAATGTGACGGGCTCTCGTCAGCCTATTGAGAAAATCATCGCCATGGCACATGCGGTAGGCGCGGTTATTGTTGTTGATGGTGCACAAGGTATTGTTCATGAGCAGTTGAACTTAGCAGAGCTCGATGTCGACTTTTATGTCTTCTCTGGCCACAAGTTGTATGCACCCGCTGGGATTGGCGTGCTGTATGGCAAGCTTGAACTTTTAGAAGCAATGCCACCATGGCACGGCGGCGGCAAAATGGTCGAAAGAGTCTCGTTTGAGAAAACCACTTTCTCTGCCTTGCCGGGTAAGTTTGAAGCGGGAACACCAAACGTCGCCGGCGCAATTGCGCTAGCAAAAGCTATCGATTGGTACCAAGGCTTTAACCAAACCGAAGTAGAGGCACATCTGCATTCTCTGCAAGACAAAGCTTACCAAGCACTGACTCATCTGGACGACATTCAAATCCTCGGTTATCAGCCGAACGCTTCAGTGCTTACTTTTGTGATGGACGGCGTTCACCACCAAGACATTGCTACACTGCTTGATCAACAAGGTATCGCTGTTCGTGCAGGGCATCACTGTGCTCACCCTCTGATGGATGCGCTCAACGTCAAAGGCACGGTGCGCGTTTCTTTTGGTATCTACAATACGTTAGAAGATGTTGAGAAGCTGATTGCAGCAGTAGAGAAAGCGGTCGATATGCTTTAACAATAAAAATACCACTGTAGATATATAGAAAAAGGGTTGAAACCGTTTGGCTTCAACCCTTTTCTTTATTCTGTTCTTTGCGCAGTGTTAACTAATCGCTATTACAGAGCCTGTGTTTTGATCTGCTCAACAATCGCTTTCAAACCGTTGCCACGCGATGGGCTTAGATGAGCAATTAAACCCAGCTTTTCAAAGTAAGCATCAATATCAAACGCTTGAATTTGCTCTGCTGTTTTGCCGTCGTAAGCCGCCATCACCAAGGCAATCAGGCCACGAACGATACGCGCGTCAGAATCAGCGCAGAAGTGCCATACGCCTTCTTGCTCTTTGCTCACCAACCACACTAGGCTTTCACAACCAGATACCGTAACTTGTTCTGATTTAAGCTCTTCAGGCATTTGAGGCAATTTTTTACCCCATTGAATCACCTGACGGTAACGGTCTTCCCAACCTTTAAATTGCTGCATGGTTGCGGCGATGTCTTCACTGGTGATGTCAGTGCCAAACGGCGAAACAGGGAAATCAGTCATGATGCGCTCTCTTCTTTGAATTACTTCTTATGCTTTTGAATCAGCTTTTCAACGATGCGAGATACCGCAACAAAACCGAAAGTTGCGGTTACGACCGTCGCCGCGCCAAAACCACTCGCACAATCCATACGTTTTGGACCTTCTGCTGTCGATTTCACGCCACATACTGAACCATCGGCTTGTGGGTACTTCAATTGCTCCGTAGAGAAAACACAATCAATACCAAACTTACGCGCTGGATTTTTCGGGAAGTTATGATGACGACGCAATGTATCTTTGATCTTCTTCGCCAGTGGATCTTGGATAGTCTTGGTCAGATCCGCCACCATGATTTGGGTTGGATCGATTTGACCACCAGCACCGCCTGTCGTGATCACTTTGATCTTGTTGCTACGACAGTAAGCCAGTAGAGACGCTTTTGCTTTTACGCTATCGATCGCATCCAACACGTAATCGAACTCTTTGCTCAAGTACTCGTGCTGGTTATCTGGCGTGATGAAATCGTCAATCAGATTCACCTTACACTCTGGGTTAATCAGCTTAACGCGCTCTGCCATTACTTCAATTTTGCTTTGACCAACCGTGCCAGTCATCGCGTGGATTTGACGGTTAATGTTAGTCACACACACGTCATCCATATCAATCAGCGTCAGCTCACCAATACCAGTACGTGCCAGCGCTTCTACCGCCCAAGAACCTACACCACCAATACCAATCACACACACGTGTGCAGCACGAAGAATTTCTACTTCGCTGTTGCCGTAGAGACGACGAGTGCCACCAAAACGTTGGTTGTAGCTGTCAGATGCCGGAGTATCGAGTTCACGCATATTGAAGTTCCAGATGATCGATAGAAAAACAAAGAGTGCGATTTATACGCACTCTTTGAGGAAATGTCTAGATGATGAGAGGCGATTCCTCTCGCTAGGCGCTTATTGTAACTTCTCTGGCGGCAAAGCCCAAGGTGCTTGCGTTGGCGTGTTTTCCAAGCCCAACTTCCATACTCGACCAAAGTGCTTGTAGTGACCCGCTTCTGTACCCGCGCGTGGTCCCATACCATGGTATAGGTCGAGATGATTTTGTTTCACCGCACCGCCAGTGTCTAACACAATAAGAAGACGAAGCTGGTGTGCCCCACTCCATGTACCGTCTTTATTAAGTAGCGGCACTTCCGCCAAAATTGGCGTACCCATAGGTAGAATCGAACGATCGCCTGCTACCGATGCCATTGGCAGTAAAGGAATGCCCGCAGAGCCCGTTACTGGCGCATCCGCTTGTGGCGCAAAGAACACATAAGAAGGGTTCTGCTCTAACAACTCGCGAACCGTTGCTTCATCATTCTTCATTACCCAATCTTTGATAGCTTTAAGTGACATCTCTTCACGTGGCACTTCACCACGCTCAATTAGAATTCGGCCGATACTCACGTACGCTTTGTTGTTCTTGCCTGCGTAAGCGAAGTATTCCAACGTATCGTCATCTTCAAAATGAACAAAGCCGCTGCCCTGCACTTCCATCATAAACGGGTCAATCATATTGGGTGCATAGCCAAGCTCTAGACCTTGCCCCTCTAGCGCCCCATTATAGATCTCGGCACGTGTCGGACAGTTTGAGCTGCAAACCGGCTTGCCATACACCGGGTATTTAAACGTTTCGTTTGGTTCGTGACGCAATTCCATCACTGGTGAGAAGTAACCCGTGAACAACACGTTGCCCTTCTTGTCACCACCACCCAGTTGCGCGGCTTGGATGCCGTAAGCACTGAGCGCAGTCGTGTCACCACTCTGCAATGCCCATTCACTCAACTTCTCATAAAGTGGCTGGTACATTTTTGCCATTGAAGGCGACTTAATCACAACCTGTTCTGCTTGTTTGTTGAACTCAGTGAAATCTTGTGGCTTGTTCGATTCAACAACATTGGCTTTATTCAAAATATGCGAAAACTCGCCATCGTAATCTTGCTTAGCAAGTAGGTTTTGTTCTGGCTCAGCCGCACAACCAAATAGCAGACTTAAAGAGACAATAGGAAGGAGTTTTTTAAACACGTGTTTTTTCCGTAAAAGAAGATAGCAAAAGGATGGCAAACAAATGCAAACGACGCAATTGAAAAGCTGCGACAAAGTGTATCAGCGTTAAGGCAAAGACTTGGTTTGCTGCCAATTTATCCATTTAAACTGGGTTGAGGATAATAACAGCAATGGAATCAAACGATTGTCCGGAAAATGTTTGTGAAAAGTCGCAAGAACATAAAGATGTGACAAAACGCGATTCCCTGCCACACACAACGAATCACGCTTTGAGAAACGGGGGATTAGCGAACCGCTAAATTAGAATGACCTTCCAAACGAAACACGGGAAGGTAATGAGCATTTGAGTCCAGTTTTATCTCAGCGTAGTGCTGATCTGTAAACTCAAATGTGCGTACCGTAGAGCCCACTTTATATGACAAAGTATCACCATCAAACTCAAAGTCCGTCGCAACAGTTGATCCGCGTACCGTCACTCCTCTTTCACTCAGAACAAACTCTTCTCGAGTATAGGGAGCAACATCTTGCTCGACCCATTTTCCATAGATGGTCGATTTAGGGATCGGCGGATTTACATAGCGCGTAATCAAATCGCCGTACATCATCAAAACGGCAAAAGTACCGATGAGCGCCGTCAGCATAAGTGAACGTTCGACCCACTTTCGAAATGTCGATTTGGTTGAGGAGTTTTGCTCGGTTTGAGCAGCGATCGCAGCATTCTTATTTACAACTGAAGACATGAGGCTCACGTGTTTGAACTAGACCCATGCATTGTACCCCCATCGACCAAACACAACCAAGCACCACGCTCACGATGTTTGTGCTTTATTCCAAAAAATTGGCTTGCCAACAATTGAATAAAAAGACAATATTAAAGCATAAATAAACACAAGGAATGGCTGTAGTGAAAATTCGTAGTACTGCTCTGGTTAAAGGATTCCGTCAATCCACACCCTATGTGAATGCACACCGTGGAAAAACCATGGTATTGATGCTTGGAGGCGAAGCGGTTGCTGATAAAAACTTTGGCAACATTATCAACGACATTGCTTTAATGCATAGCTTGGGCATTAAAGTGGTTGTGGTGTATGGAGCTAGACCTCAGATCAATCAACTACTGGAGAAACAGGACCTTACCACGCCATACCACAAAAACGTTCGTATCACAGATGAAGCAGCCCTTTCAGTAGTTATGCAAGCCGCAGGGCAGCTTCAACTGGCCATTACTGCACGCTTATCTATGAGTCTAAATAATACGCCAATGGCAGGTACTCAACTGAACGTCGTGAGCGGCAACTTTGTCATTGCTCAACCACTCGGTGTTGATGATGGCGTCGACTATTGTCACAGCGGCCGCATTCGTCGAATCGATACTGATGCTATCCATCGCACACTCGATCAAGGTTCCATTGTGTTACTTGGTCCAATTGCCAGCTCCGTCACAGGCGAATGCTTCAATCTGCTTTCAGAAGAAGTGGCCACCCAGTTGGCGATAAAGCTTGGAGCCGACAAACTGATTGGCTTCTGCTCAGAGCAAGGGGTGATTGACGATAACGGTAACGCCGTCGCTGAACTGTTTCCTATCGAAGCAGAGCATGTCATTAAGAAGCTTACTGAGAACACCGCACCAGACACCGACTATAACTCCGGTACATTACGTTTTCTTAAAGGCTCTATTGCAGCTTGCCGTGCAGGAGTGCCACGAAGCCACCTTATCAGCTACAAAGTGGATGGCGCACTCATCCAAGAATTGTTCTCTTTCGATGGTATCGGTACACAAGTCGTGATGGCCAGTGCCGAACAGGTACGTGAAGCGGACATCGACGATATTGGCGGTATTTTAGATCTAATTCGCCCATTAGAAGAGCAGGGCGTACTAGTAAGGCGTTCTCGCGAACAACTTGAGCAAGAAATTAATAAATTCACCATCATCGAGAAAGATGGTCTGATCATCGGTTGCGCGGCTTTGTACCCATATATTGAGGAGCAAAAAGCGGAGATGGCTTGCGTGGCGATCCACCCAGACTATCGCGACGGTAATCGTGGATTATTGCTACTCAATTACATGAAGCACCGCTCTAAGTCAGACAGTATCAATCAGATTTTTGTCCTGACAACACACAGTCTGCATTGGTTTAGAGAACAAGGTTTCTATGAGGTGAGCGTCGATTATCTACCAGGGGCAAAGCAAGGGCTGTACAACTTCCAGCGTAAGTCGAAAATCCTCGCGTTAGACCTATGAGGAGGAACGAAACTCAGTACGTTCTACGACTAAATAATTATGCAAAGCTTTACATTGATATTGGTCGCAATTTAACCTTTTCAATATACATACTGTTGGTTATACTCTGCGCAACAAACGGTCGTATTTCAAACAATCGACAAATGGATCTAGGTGAATAACTATCACCCTAAAGTGCGGAGCAAGCTTAGCTGCTCTGCATGACGCATCAAGGACAGTTGTTACTCTTACAATGAATAAGATGAGCACTGTTATGAAAACCATTATTTGTAACTCACTTCAAAGCTTCTGGGATATGGCGGATAACCATTTTCTGGAAGGGCTAGACGTCCACTGCGTATTTCCCGTCAATGACGCCATTAAAGATTTTATCTTGGCTTACCAACAGCAGTACAAAATTCGCAGCGTGTCATTTACCAATGCGTTTACACAAAATTAAAAAAGACCGAGCATCGCGCTCGGTCTTTTTGTACGTATGCTCAGTGAAAGACCATAATTAATAACGTCGAGAATATAACGAATAGAATGATTAGCAGTATCAACCAAGCTAACCTTAATCAGCCATTGAGGACTTATGCTGCGTACATCGCTCAGTCCTCTTTTTCGACCAAGTCGAGGAAACGCGATGGCAGCCAACAATGCAAGGCCATGTATCAAGGCTCCAAAATGGAAGCCAGAAACCAAAGCCAGCTCAACCTCAGTATAATGCTCCCGTGTATAAGCGTATTGCTTAATCTCTTCAGGAGTGGCACATGTCAGAATTATACCGACAATCAGATACCAAAAAATGAGCAGACCACCAGCTATAAAAAATACGACAAACGATAGATCTACCAAAGACATGTTAAGTCCAACTACCTTTGATAATTAAGAGATGGATAGCCATGTAATCATTGAAATAATGACTGTAAACATCAGAAGCAACATTACCGTTGTATAAAACACACACACATAAATAAATCCTCGTCCGCACACACTCCGAATATCTGCCAGTCCTCGCTTTCTTCCCAACAGGGGGAAACATACGCTAGCGATCAAACCAACTCCATAGATAAGAGAGCCAAAATGAAAACCGGAACTGATGGCTAGCTCAACTTCAGAAAAATGTCGCTCATTGAAAGCGTATTGCTTTATATTTTTGGGTGTAAAAAAGACGAGAAAAGCACCTAACACCACAAACCAGGCAAATAACGCCCCCCCCGAGACAAAAAAGGTAACAAACGCAATATCTAATAACTGCATACGTCACCAATTCCTGTATTTGCAGCAATATTAATATCCGAATAATGTTCCTTATAAGTTCTTGCGGCCATTTTACCTATAGTGTAACTCCCAAAAGAAGACACTGTACCCAGCACTAGTGCACTGACCCAGCCAACAGGCGTTGCAAGAACAACTAGAGCTATCGCTGCGCCTGCGAGAGTGCCAACGGCTGTACTCGCCGCGGTTTCTACGATAATCGAACTCCTCTCTACATCAGTTTTAGCACGTGCAATTTGGTCACAAGCCAACCCAAGATTCACAGCGGTTAGAACCGTTCCTCCTTTTGCTACCGCTTTTGACAACTTAGCAAGTTTGTCTGTATTTTTCTTTATAGCAGATGTTGCTGGAACTCCACCCTTCCTTGAAATCCTCATTGATTCACGCGCTTTCTGACCGTTAAAGAAGAGCTTTTCTGTGGGACCTAGATTTTTTGCGACCGTCTCCAACAGCTTTCTTCTGCGATAGTCATACTGACCTTTTGTTAATCTACCGGCTTTATAGTCTTGATAAAGTCCATCGAGCTTTTTGAGTTCTGATATGTTCCCTTTGGATTCACTCCCTAACAAAAATCCCATTGAAGCAAAACTAGCACCTATTCCAGCACTTGCAGGTCCCCAGTTATCATCTAACCAAGACAGCGCCCAAAAAGCTTCTCGCTCAGGTATAGATAATGCTTTAACTGTAGAATCAAACTGTTTTTGGTCTGCTTCAGAGATAGTTTGGGCATTTGCACTAATTGGTCGACTTTCAACACCAGTCGGAGTGTTTAACTTTCTAAGAATGAGCGATTGTCCAATCTTTATCTTATCGGGGTCATTGACTTGAGGGTTATCTGAGGTAATTTGCTGAAGTGCAGCTTTATATTCATTACTTCCATATCTGACTTGATAAAACTTGAGTATTATTTTTGATAAGGTATCGCCTGGTTTTACGCTATAGATCGAAGTATATCGATTAACGCTATTGAAGTGAGTTGTGTTCATGGAAAGCCTTAAGTGCACTAAAGTGCATAAGATAATATCGCCAAGAATTCCAACACTTCAATTTTGAAAAAGAATTGCAGACATAAAAATGGCGGGATTACGACCCGCCACATAAAAACATATTCAGTTCATGAAAACTTCTCACTTTTGAATGAGTAGACTCAATTTCTAAGTCGCTCAACCAACCCACTCGCTCGAGTAGTTTTCACCTTAATACCGCGTTTGAGAACATTCATCTCAGCGTACATCGCAAGGCGTTTCTTGGCGCGAGTAATGCCAGTGTAGATCAGCTCGCGAGTGAGGATTGGACTGAAATCTGGCGGCAAAATCATCAGCGTGTATTCAAACTCACTGCCCTGTGATTTATGAATGGTCATCGCATATGCGGTTTCATGCTCAGGCACTCGGCTTGGCAGTACCGACTTTACGCTGCCATCCGGCAGTTCAAAGAACACTTTAAGACGCGGTTCGCCTTCGCTGTCGTCTCGCATGCAAATGCCGATATCACCGTTATACAACCCCAAGCCATGATCGTTACGCGTGACCATTACAGGTCTGCCGTGATACCAAAGCTCGTCTTGGGTTTGAATCAACTTACGTGCCGCTAGTGCTTTTTCAATGCGTTGGTTTAAACCGGTCACACCAAAGTCACCTTCACGGATGGCACACAATAATCGGCATTGATTAAAGGTATCCAACACGGCTTTGGCTTTGCGGGTCAGCGTTTCTGGTTCCCCTGTCTTTTGGTCAATCTCTTGCTGTCCGATGCGTTTCAGGTAACGACCATATTCAGAGACCAAAGTCTGCATCATCTGATTGTAGTTTTGGCTACTCAGTGCGAAATGCTCGATATCAGCAAAATCACGACTCCAAACGTCATCTACTTTTGCAGCTGAGCCAGCGTTGACCGCTTTTGCTAGCTGGCCGATACCAGAGCGGGCGTCGAATCGGTAACTCTTTTGCAGCATGCATAGGCTATCGGCAATCGAAGCATTACTGTTGGTGCTGTACGCCAAAGTGTCAAAACCTGTTAGCTTCGCGACTGCAGACGCCTGCTCTTTGCCAAAGCCAAATGCATGGAACGAACAGATATCACCTAGCACCGCACCAGCTTCTACCGATGCCAACTGGTCTTTATCTCCGAGAAGAATCAAACGCGCATGCTTTGGCAGTGCATCCACAACTTTGTACATCATCGGCAGATCGACCATGGAGGCTTCATCCACCACTAAAATATCGAGGTGCAGCGGATTTTGTTTGTTGTGACGAAACTCTGCACTGTTTGGGATCGCGCCCAATAGGCGATGCAAAGTGCTCGATTCGGTTGGAATTTTCGCTTTAAGCTGAGGCTCCACTGGCAACTCTTGAATCGCTTTACCAATAGACTCCGTCAAACGCGCTGCCGCTTTACCTGTTGGCGCCACCAGCTTGATGGTGAGGTTTTTCTCTTGTCCTGCTTGCTCAATCAATGCGGCAAGCAGTTTGGTTACCGTGGTGGTTTTACCCGTACCCGGACCACCTGAAATCACCGCAAAACGACGCGTCAGTGCCACAGCAGCGGCGACCTTCTGCCAGTTAACACAAGCTGACAACGGCACAAGCTTGTCCAGCACTTGCAGATCGTGAACTTGTTTCGCTTGGCAGACTGCCGCATCAATGGCTGCCCAATCGAGACTGTCTACGGTAACCACATCCAAATGGTCACAGACTAGCTGCTGGCGTAACACTTGATTGCTGATTCCTGCATCTGCCGCTTTGGCTAGTGCATTGAACAGAAAGTGATACTGACGAGCAAATAAATGATGGAGCAACTCAGACAAACGTGTGAACTCTTGAGGCTGAAGGTTTACAGCCGCACTGAGTTGATTGAGCTTGTCCGCCAACGTCACTTCATAGTGCCAGTAACGATGCAAGTAGAGACGCTCGCCATCAAACATCATTGGCAAAGCTTCACCTTGAGTGCCAACCAAAGGCGACGCTTGTAGAAGCTCAACCCAATTAACGCCTTGCAGCTGAGTATTAAGCGCTAACGCAGACTCCCCAAACAGACCGAGCTTACTGGCAAGGTCTGTTGGCTGCCCTTGGCTGTCAAACAGAGGCAAGCAGATGTGTCCTTTGCCTAATTCACTACTGATCACGCCAGCAATAAATGCCAGTTCTTGGCTGTTCGCTTGTTGCTCAACTTGCGAATAGATAAAGCGCGCGAACTGGAAATCCAATTGGCGAATCGCTCCTTTGTTTGCCAACGATTCTAAAGTTGCCAATAGATCTCGTGTTGCCACAAGGCTGTTTTGCTCAGAAAGAAGATCATTGGTTTTCATCAAATTAACTCCATCTGACCCGATTCACTGGATCGTGTGTCAGGTGCTTGACCATCAATCAAATGATCCATCTCTTGTAAAAATTCAAAGGTTGGCTTGGCAGAAAAAATACCGTGATCACTTTGCCCATCCATCCCACGCAAGAACAGGTAATAAACGCCGCCAAAGTGCTGTCCATAATCATAATTTGGCAATCTGCTACGCAAGAAACGATGCAGCGCCAAAGCGTAGATTTGGTATTGCAGATCGTAGCGATGATCCGCCATCGCCGACTTCAACGCATCGCCATGGTAATGGAATACATCATCACCTAAGTGGTTCGATTTCCAGTCGAGGACGTAGTATTTGCCTTGGTGCTCAAATACCAAGTCAATAAAGCCTTTCAACATGCCTTGCACGGTTTGGAAACCCAGATCGCCAGCTTTAGCAGACAGCGGATCATGACGTTGAATCACACGGTTCAATGCTGGTGCAGATAGCACTTCAATCGGCAGTAAGAATTCCATCTCAACCAAACGTTGCGCCGGACCTTTTTGATTGAGCAGTAGTGCTTTGCTATCCAAAGGCGTTGCCAGCACGGTATCAATCAACTGTTGCAGGATTGGCAACCACTCTTCATCAAGCTGCTCACTTTCCATTAAACCGAGGATGATTTGGGTGTTCTCTTCCGTCGTCGCAGGTTGAGTAAACTCAATTTCCTCAAATAAGCTGTGCAGGAAGGTACCCGGGCGTGCGCCACGTGGGAAGTTGAAGATAGAGCGTTCTGGCTCAACCAATTCCGCTTCATCTTGCTCTTCTGAAGAGTCGATATCAAAGCCGGTGATTTCAATCGTCGCGTCATGTTCAGCATGATGAGAACCTTGTTTAACTAAGCCCGAGTAACTGGTGATTCGCCAGTTTCTATCAATTGGGTTTTGTAGCTCTTTAGCTGTCAACGCTTCTAACTCAGTTTGCTCCACAACATACATCCCATCGTGCTGCTTTGGAGGGTCACAAATCACCACGTTATCGAGATTCTCTTGCTGCTTCTTCAACCCAACAAACAAATCGTTAATGCCGCCCTCTTGACCATTTTGCACCAAATAACCAATCGCACTGTGATGCACGCCAGTTGGCTCTTTGGTTGAGCGGCCATTGCGTAGTGGTGAAGCACCAATAAAGCAGGCATACACGGCACGCGTTAGCGCTACATAGATAAGGCGCAAGTCTTCAGCAAGGCGCTCTTTATCTGCCTGTTTTAACGACGCATCGTTACCCGTGATATCAAGCACGGTGCGATCGTTCTCAGCGTCGTAGTATTTGGCTTCACTTGCTTCTCGGTAACCAAACACAAATGGCAAGAAGACTAAGTCATATTCCAGACCTTTGGATTTGTGAATGGTGACGATTTGCACCAAGTTACGCTCTGATTCCAGACGTTGAATTTGGTCATCGCTTCCACCCAACCCGTGCTCTGCATCGCTGATAGATTGTGCTAACCAACGCAGCAAGCCGTGATCGCTGTCTAATTCGTTACTCGCTTGCTGCAATAGCTCACCAATGTGCATCAAATCGGTAAGTACTCGCTCACCGTTCTCACTTTGCAAGCTCGCCCCTTCTTCTAGCAAACGCTCAGCAATATGACGCTTACTGATCACTGCTCGCAGCATAGGAAGCACACCACGTTGCACCCAAAGCTTACGGTATTCTTTGAACTCGTTAACCGCGTTTTCCCACACGGTTTCATCGTTGTTGAGGGCGTCTAAGCTGGCTGCATCTAGAGCAAATAATTCTGATGCTAGGCTGGCACGCAGTGCTCTGTCATTTTCTGGCGTTAACACCGCTTGCAGCAAACGCTGTAAGTCTTGTGCGACAGAACTGGTAAACACGCTATCGCGGTTAGAAAGGTATACGCTGGCAATGCCTTGGTCTGCTAACGCCTGTTTGACCATGCGACCTTCGCTACCCGTTCGCACCAATACTGCAATGTCGCCCGCTTTAACTGGCTTCTGCTTTTCGCCATTAACCAAACACGCTTGGCCTTGTTGCGCTGCGGTCAAAATGGTTTGAATTTGGCTCGCTGCCGCCTCTGCCATGGCGGTGAGGTATTCACCTTTTGGCAATGGTTTATCTTCCGCTTCTTGCAGCCAATAAGTCAGTGCAGGTTGCTTTTGACCACCCATGGTCCAAACGCGTTTGTCAGCGCTTGGGCTGTAATCCACAGGGTGGAATGGAATGTCGGAGTCATAAATAAACGGGCTATCTGGCAGAGCAAAAATCTGGTTCACTGCCAATACCATATCGGCACTTGAGCGCCAGTTGGTGCCAAGCGTGTAGTGAGCACTAACTTGGTTACGAGCCTTGATGTAGGTGAAGATGTCCGCTCCACGGAAACCGTAAATCGCCTGTTTCGGGTCACCGATCATAAACAAACCGCACTCTGGATTATCTAAATAAATGCGACTGAAAATGCTGTATTGCAGTGGGTCGGTATCTTGGAATTCATCGATCATCGCAACCGGATAAAGCGTGCGAATGCGCTCTGTCAGTAAGGCGGTTTCATCGGTATCAATCGAAGCAGAAAGCTGAGTCAGCAAGTCATCAAATGACAACCATTGCTTCTGATTTTTTGCTTTTGCCAGCATCACGCGACAATGCTCAATCGCATGAGCTAATAATGGTGCTTTTAAGCTGATTGGGTTGGCAAGGAAGGCTTCTATCGCCTCAAACACCGAGTGCTGTGGCGCAGTGCCTTTCGGAGTTTTCTCGAATAACACATTCTGCGCGAACTTCTCCAGCTTATCTGGATAGTCATAGCCCGTGGTTTCTGTCGCTGCCCATGTATTGACCGCTTCTAACCACGTGGGCAAAGACTTTTTGGTGTAGCTGCGTTTGTTGACATCGGAATCAGAAATCAACGCGAGGAAGTCATCTTGGCTATCACGCCATTGGGCTTTCAAAGCATCAATTTGCTTTAAGTTTTGCTCATGCAAATCGGCAAGGCTACCTTGCATTGCAGGAACAGAGAGACTTAACGGCGCACCCGTGAGGTAGTTGCTGATGTCATACAGTAGATCCGATGGCGAGCCCCATAGTTGGCGCACTTCTCCTGCCAAAGCGAATGGCAGAGGGTAGAAGTTACGACGCCAGTAATCGGCAACCACTTGCGCTTTTAGGTGGCTTTCGTCTGTCACAAACTCATTATTGAAGCGACTACCGGATTCGAATGCGTTTTGCGTCAGCATGCGTTGGCAGAAACCGTGAATGGTGTACACCGCGGCTTCATCCATTTGGCGTTCCGCTTGCAAAAGGATCTCGGCGGCTTGCTTATGATCCTCAATTTCTTCCAATAAAGGTTGAATCACAGGATCTGAGCTTTGTCCGCGAGCGAATGCGATCCTCGCGTCGTGAATACGCGCACGAATACGATCACGCAGCTCCGCTGTTGCAGCTTCGGTAAAGGTCACGACCAGAATTTGATCCACAGTCAACGGCACGCAGTGCTTCGTATCGGCAGTGCCATGCCCTAGTAGGAGTCGCAGATACAAACCCGCGATGGTAAAGGTTTTACCCGTACCTGCCGATGCTTCAATTAATCTTGCACCATGCAGTGGAAAAGTCATGGTTTGCAGTGGAGTTGGAACTGACATTTGCGCCATAACGCTGAATCTCTCCGGATTATCGACTGACCGAACTGTGATCTGTCGTTAAAAATTCTATTTATATGTCTAACAAGTTGGAATATTTAAAGGTTAGTGGGATCTCACTCACGGTTATCCTGATCTTCAACCGCTAGTATGCGCGTCACGAGATGAGCACTGATAACAGATCAATCACTTTAACGTATTGATAAATGATCAGGCTAAACACTCAAACGAATCATGGTCCCTCTGACCTTGTGGCCGTACAGCGAACGCCCTACAAAAAATAATGATTTTCTGGCGGCCACCCTACTCTCTTCTTCATCTAAATAATCCAACTTACTTTTCATCATCGGCATCCATCGCCGCCAGTCTTGCGCCTTGAAGAACCAATGCGGTCAGCATACGAACTTCTGCTGCAAGCTCGTCATTCCAAGCAGACCAAATACGCGAAATATACGCGTTATTTCCTTCTCCTGGGCTCATGTAACCATCATTGAATGCATCCGCCATTTTCTTTAGCGATTTCTCTTCGTCATCAGCCCAGTGGCCACGACTAAAGCCCGCCTCGACACACGCCAATGCTGTTTTCGGGAAGTATGGTAATGGCTTGGTCATGCCTTCAAAAAACAGACGTACTAATTCAGCAAGCAGCTGTTTCGCTTGCGCAGCGTCTGCCATTGCTGGGTAAACTAAATGTACCGCGCCTTCCTTGCGGTCATAGCCGATAACGTGAGTCTTTCTAGCCTGACCAGAGGCAGACATAGCAAGATGATCAATCCATGCAGCAAGGTAATCTTGCGCACGAATTTTACCGCTGCGGTAGCGAATCAACCCAGACTGATAACATTGAGTTAGCCAACCAGTTAGACGGATGTTTTTTCCTTCACCAAGCACATCGAAGGTAAGATCGATTTCTAAATCGTCTTGCGGAGCACCAGATAAAAACGCCAACTTATCCACCAACTCTTCCGCTTGCACGCGGTTGGTCTCAAACTCGATATCACCAAATGCACCAACCGGTAATTTGCCTTGCGCGCGTTGCTCACTCATAAAGTGCTTGAGCACGTCTGCTTTTGCCGATGGTTGAGTAATGGCGGTTTCGAGCAAGGTTTCCAGTAACTCATCGCGCATTTGATAACTTTCTAAACCATCTAAAACGAATGGCTCATCATCTTCCATCACGGGCAATGGTGGTTCGAACATCACTTTCAAACGACGGTTAAAGAAATACTGTACCGGCAAACGCCAGAAGCGTTGTAATTCCACCAAGTCCAACTCGATTGGGAAAGTCGCGCCAAGTAAGTAATCATCCAACGCACGGTTAAACTCGCCACGCGCATGACCTTGCGATTGATTGCTTTGGGTCAACGCAGCTGGAATCCACTCTTTGGCATAGCTTGAATGAGAACCTTGGAATGCGCTTGGGCTGAATGGCACCATGGCATGCACATTCACTAACTCATTAAGTAGCGTATCGCCGGAGTCATCGACTGGCAGGTCTTGATCGCCATCTAGGCAGTAGTTCTGATGGCAATATTCCATCAACTCCGACACCAGAACAGACGGCACGCGCTCAGTGTTGTCTTGGATAGAACGTCCAACGTAACTGATGTACAAACTTTGCTGTGCAGACAGCACGGCTTCTAAGAATAGGTAACGGTCATCGTCTCGACGTGAACGGTCGCCCCGTTTAGTGCGCCCTGTCATTAAGTCAAAACCTTCTGGTGGCATTGAGCGCGGGTAAACACCATCATTCATACCGAGTAGACACACGGTTCTAAATGGGATCGAACGCATCGGCATCAGAGTACAGAAGTTCACTTGTCCGGCAAGGAAGCGCTGGCTGACCCGTGTTCCTGACAGCTTGTTTTGTAGATACTGGCTAACAATAGAAGGCGACAAGGCATCATCAAATGCCGCATCGGTTAGCTGCTCTTTCAGCTGGCTTAAGGTATCTCGAATCGACTTAAGCGCCATTTCCCCTTCTAGCTCAACAGAGAAGAAGTCATCCAACATCGCCACCAAGGTTTCACGCCATGCATCAATCGACTGAACATGGGAAAGTTTGCGGCGATATTGGCTAATTTGTTGAATAAAGTGAGCTAACTTACCGGCCAGTTCTGCGCCCATACCTTGCACTTCATTGTATGGCGAGAGGCTACCCTCTTGCGCTTCAAACAAACCAGCAGACTCTGGCATCGCGTAACCTAATAACATACGCTGGATACCAAATTGCCATGTGTTTTGGCGTGTTTCTGGCAGTTCAAATTCGCTGCCCGTATGGCTATCTAGCCCCCAGCGAATACCAGATTCTTCCACCCATAGTTTGGCTTGAAGGAAATTATCTTCGCTTAAGTCGAATCGCTTCAAAATCGCCGGCGTTTCTAACAACTCAAGTAATTCAGAAGCCAAACAACGTGTATTCGGTAAATTAACAAGTTGCATGAAAGCCGCCAAAATTGGACTCTCTTGATCGGCCGTCCGGTCTGAAATCGAGTAAGGAATAAATCGCTCACCCGGCGCATTGCCAAATACCGCCTGAATCGCAGGGCTGTAGGCATTGATGTCTGCCACCATGACAATAATATCGCGCGGTTTCAGTGTCGGATCGGCATCGAACATCGCCAGAAGCTGATCGTGTAGCACTTCCACTTCTCGCATTGGGCTGTGGCAAGAGTGCAAGCTCAGAGATTTATCACCCAAACTCACCACTTGTTTGTGCTGACTGCTGTCGATTTGCTCGTCGTCTTGGTGCTCTTCTAGATTAAGAATATCTGCTTGAAGTTGATGGAGCAGACTGTCGCGCTCGACATCAACAAAAGCTTCTATCTCATGGGATTCAAGCTGCGACAACAGATACATGTTATCGCGTCCAAGTTTGCCCATCGAAGCCAACAAACTGTTACCCACCACATCGGTGTGCAGCTCATCCAACACGTTTTCTTCTAGTGAACCTTTTAACTGCTCAGTCTCACCTTGCACTTCAGAATGGTCTTCTTGCCAAACCACGTGCTGGCGATGTTTTGCTGCCAAGCGAGCTAGGAATTTACGGTCGCGTACCTCACCCCAGTAATAACGACAAGGGTTGGTAAACATCAAGTGCACATCAATATGTTCACCAATGGCTTTGAGCGCATCCATGTAACGTGGCGGCAGTGAAGAGATACCAAACACAAACAGACGCTTCGGCAGATGGTCAAAGTTACCGTTGAAGTTTTCGAGCGTATCAATGAAGTGTTCGTACAAATTGGCACGATGATAAGGCGATTGCCCAAGGGTAACTGTGTGGTCGTACAACGCCTGCCACAAAACCGGTTGCCATGGATGCTCATCCTCAAGTTCAGGCACCGTTTGTCCTGCTTCCCAGCTTGCAATCCATTCTGGGCGATACACCAAATAGCCATCGAAGATATCAGCAATTTTCTCTGCCAACTGATACAGCTTGGAGTTGTCAGTGTCATCTTGAAGATAACGAGCCAAAGGTTCGAATGACGCTTCGTTGAGCAAGCCCGGAAGCAAGTGCATCAACTTCCACGTCATGGCTTCTTTGTTGAAGGCACTGCGTTTAGGCACATCAGCCAATACTTGGGTGAACATGTCCCAAATAAAAGTCGCTGGCAGCGGAAATTCTAAGTTTGCCGCAACACCAAACTCTTTCGCCAATTCCATTTTTAACCACTGAGACATACCCGGGCTTTGAACCAGAATTTGCTCTTTTTCGAATGGATTTTCTAATGGATTGATGCGAATCAGTTCAACAAGAAGTGATTTGAGAACATCGACCTGATTGGAGTGATAGACAGTAAACAAAGTAAGTGCACCGAGCGCCAATGGAAACTGCTAGCAAGCTTAGCACAGCCGCATATATTCCTAGAGCGATCTCGATAGCTTAAATAACAAAAGGTTAGAGAACACCCGAACTCTGCGCAAATAACCAGCAACTAACATTTGTAAGTCACGTCTTACACGCAAATACAAAGCGTGACATCAGTCACAACTATTTCATGATAAAAAACACCGTTTTATAATTAACACAAATATTTACAACAATACCCATCAAATTGAATATTGAGTGGAAAGCGAAGAACTGCGGGGGTCAAATCGTTTTGATGTCACGCTAAACCACACTTTGTTCTGATTTGATAGGGATGAGAAAAGCACTGGAATACCAAAACTATGTTGCGCAAATTTTCTTCAAATGGCGCTTGGCTGATTGCATTTTTTGCTTGCTTTGCGCTTTATCTGTCGATCGCTTGTTACCCATTTTTGCTGTCAAACAACCAAGCAGAACCGCTCACCTTTCTGCAAGAATATTATTTACTTGCCACACAATTTGGCTGGTTGGGTTTAATTGCTCTTCCGCTGATGTTGGGTTGTTTATTGCTGTCCTTTTTGCCGACGCACATGTTCAGAGTCGTTGTGATCGCCATTGCAATCGCAATCTTGATCATGCTGAAAGTCGATATCCTCGTTTTCCAGCAATACAAACTGCACATCAATGGTCTACTGATCCGCATGTTCTTCGAAGGCGGTCGCGACGTATTTGAAATATCTTGGATGAGTTGGCTAGTTTTTATTAGCGACATTGCACTGCTCGCCATTGGTTTGGCATTCACTGTTTGGTTAGCCAATAAACTGGCTCAGAGCCGAGCAAAGTTCGTGATCGTGGCAGTTTGGTTTGGCTTGTTGCTGAGTACTCAGGTTATCCACGCCTATAAGAACGCGCTCTATGACGACGAAGTCAGCCAGTTCTCTAATAACTGGCCTCTTTACTACCCGTTAACGGCACGTAAGTTTATCTATCGCCATCACTTAGTGGATGAAAGTATGGCTTCACAAAACCGAGTGGAGCTAAAGAATATTGAAAGCAGTTCACTGAACTACCCACTCGCCCCTATAAATGTAGAAGCGAAAGACAAGCAACCGAATGTGTTATTCATTTTGATTGATGCGTGGCGCTACAGCGATTCAACACCAGAGATCATGCCAAATGTCAGCAAGTTCACCGAAAAAACGGTCAACTTCTCTCAACACATGAGCGGTGGCAACTCTACTCAAGCGGGCATTTTTAGCTTGTTCTACAGCTTACCTGCAACTTACTGGGACAGCTTTTATGCGAGCCAGAAATCCCCTGTATTCATGGATACCTTGCAAAGCCAAGGCTATCGAATGGGTATTTTTGGTTCGGCTTCCTTAACGAGTCCTCCACTATCACGCACAGTGTTCAAAAAGGTAGAGGATTTAACCATCAAACGAGAAGGTAAAGGCCAGATAGAGCGAGACAGAGAAATCACCGATGAATTTCTCGAGTTTCAAAGACAAGATAGCGACAAGCCATACTTTAGCTTCTTGTTTTACGATTCTGCTCATGGCACTAGTTTTCCAGAACCTGAATTCGCTAAGTTCAAACCTTATTGGGAGCGCGTCGATCATATTCTTCTGAACAACGATTTTGACGCCTCGCTTTACCATAATCGCTATAAAAACTCGTTGTATTTCATCGACAGCTTGATTGCAAAAGTGCTCAAAAATGTCGACTTGGAGAACACCATTGTGGTGATCACTTCCGACCATGGCGAGGAATTTAACGATCATAAGATGAACTACTGGGGTCACACGGGTAACTACAGTGACACTCAAGTGCATGTCCCGCTGTACCTTTATCTTCCGGATCATCAGCCAGAACTGATCAACTACCGCACCACACACTATGACATTGTACCAACCCTAATGAACGAGCTATTCGACGTTAAAGGCGACACCCAACCGTATAGCGTGGGACAAGACCTATTTGAGAATGGTGTTCCGCGTGATTGGTTTATTGCGGGCAGCTATTACAACTATGCGCTGGTAGGGAAAGAAACCATGTTAGTGGTAAACCCTGGCGGGCACTCTCAACAAGTCAATAATCAACTGAAAGTGGATAAGGAACATCAAGTACCAGTGAACGTGATTCAAGATTCTCTCGATGAAATGTCACGTTTCTATAAAAAAGGATAAGAAGAACGCGCGCCTATCAGACAAGTAGGCATACCAGAGGAGAGTAAATTTCGAATTGCCATCTTCTACGGAGCCACTCTGGTTACAATGTCTGCGGTTACTAAAGTTTGATGTATTAAAATTGTATCTAATTTTCCGCCACCCTATTTGGGTGGCATTTTTTTCTTCAGATAGGCTTTAGAACCCTCCCTACCGATACAAGAAAAGCCTCTTGGCGAGAGAGACCAAGAGACTTTGCTTTACGAGTAAGACTTATGCGTGATGTGTTGTCACTAAACGCGGTTGAATCAGTAAGTTATTGATGTATTGCAAACCTACGTAAGTCACCACAATCGTTGCCACAATCAATTCGATACCAGCTAGACCGCGAACTTGTTGTACATAGTGCGCTGCTAGACCATTTGCTTCCATCCAATTTGCTGTTTTGAACAGAGCCGTTGCACCAATCACCATTGGAAAGGTAAACGCTGCGTAGCCTGGACTAAATGGCAGTCTTAGCAATTTAAAGAAGGCTAAGTAGATGATGGCTGTCATCAATACCGCGATACCAAACAACAGAGCAATAATCACTGGTGAAGGTGTTGCCGTTACCGTTAAGTAACCCGCTAAAGATAGGCTTGCTGGTGCCGCCATGATTGCCATAGTTGGTTTTGCTGCATCTGGGATTTCATGGGTGAACATGAAACGGTAGATCATCATTGGCAACATCACCGCGTAAGCCACCATACCGAAGACCAACGCACCGTGTGCAATTGGTGCAAGCACTGGGTTACCAGAAAAAGACACGTCTGCAACGATAATACCCACTGGTGGTACGAACCAGCTTGGCACCATGTGGTGTAGTTCGAAGTCTTTCGCGCGGTGGTATAAGAAGCTCACTAGGAACACGATATGTAGAGCTACCGCCACTAACCAAAGCACGTCACCTGCAACAGGGAAAAAGTGCCCTAATGAGTTTGAAACCACCATGGTTCCCATCGCGAAAGTCGGAACGACACTACCTACCACAGGGTGCGCAAGATCTTGTCTCAACAAATGATTGTGAAAAAGAAATTTAGTCGCCAAGATTGCTAGCAGTACGCTTGCAATACCTGCGCTAATCCACTGTCCATAGCCATGTAATTCGGCGAAGTTTTCCCAACTCCAACCTAAGCTCGCAATACCAAGAGCCAGACCCGCCATTGGGGTTGGTGCTCCCATTACTTTTGCTTTTGTTCTTTGAATCATTACGACCTCAAAATCTAGGCTAACTTTCTATGGGGTGTATATTACTCTTGCACTTCGTTCCAATATATCTAATTATTTAAAACTAACGTTCAGATAAACTTAACGGAATATCATGCCTAGTCATATCTCTCTTAAACAACTGAAAGTTTTTACTACGATCACTCAGCACAAGACGCTAACTGCGGCTTCGGAAAGCCTGTTTCTTTCTAAGGCGGCCGTGAGTATGGCGCTGTCTGAGTTAGAGAAACAAATTGGTCATCACCTATTTGACCGGGTGAACAACCGCTTAATTCTCAACCAAGAAGGACAAAAACTTTTGCCCCTCGCGGATGAACTTCTCAACCGAGCTCGGGATATTGAGAGTGTGTTCGATGGCGACCAAACTTTATCAGGCTTGCTACGCATTGGTGCCAGCGACACCATTGGCAACCAAGTCGCACCTTACCTGTTAAGTGATTTTCGTGATGAAACGAATCACCAATCGCAGAGTTTGTTCATCTCCAACTCTGCCCAGATTTGTGACATGTTGATCGCTTACGAACTCGACATCGCGCTCATCGAGGGCAAGACCATACACCCAGAACTGGGATCAACGCAATTCAGCGAAGATGAAATGTGCGTGATTTGTCCGCCGGACTACCCTAACTTCGATGAAGGGCCTATCAGCCTAAACGAGCTCGAAGACACAGAGTGGATTCTGCGTGAGGCGGGTTCTGGTTCTCGAGAGTTCTTTATGCGCGCCATCGCTCCGCGTCTAGAACACTGGCATGAGGCTTTTCAGCTCAACACCACCGAAGCGCTGATCAATTCGGTATCTGCCGGACTTGGCCTAGGTTGTTTATCACGCCTATCTGCTGAACCTGCAATTCGCGATGGTCGGGTGAAAATGCTCAACATGCCACTGGATATGAAGCGTCGCTTCTGGCTTTTGATCCACAAAGAGAAGTATCAAAACCCGCTCCTGCGTACATTCATTGAATTCTGCCAAGATTGGGAGCGACCAGAGAACCCACACCTTAAAGATGGCTAGTTCGAGATGGGTCGTTCACGGGAGATAGTTCAAGGCAGATAGTTCAAATGCTGGTCACTTAGTTGTACACGGCTCTCATTCTGAGGCTTGTCGCTAGACTTAATTGGTCAAAAACTGTATAAAAAGCCAGTATAAAATTTAACAAATTAACTTAGAGGACCAACCATGGCTGTAATCGTCAAGTACGTGGTAGAACGCAATGGAGAAGAGAAAATGACTTTTACCTCTAAAGCGGAAGCTGACGCATACGACAAAATGCTGGATATGGCGGACGAGTTATTCTCACTGCTAGGTAAGAGTGAACTTCTAGAAGACGAAGGTAAGCAAGAAGATCTTGCAATGTACCTTGCGCAAAACAAAGAAGAAGTGCTTTACGCTCTGGGTGCAAAACGTAAACCTGCACCAAAAAAAGCAAAGAAGCTTGAAGCTGTTGAAGAAGATAGCGAACAAGAAGACGCTGCATAAGCCTCTCATTTGTTTCGAAAAAACGTCGCATTATGCGGCGTTTTTTTATGCCATTCATCTATCGCCATATATCTCTAGCAATATAAAGAACCGATTTAATATCCCAAATTACTCTAAATTTCATGTTGCAGATAAGTGTGACTTAGATCTACTCTAAATGCACACGGTGATGGGGTGCCACCGGAATCGAAAGATTCAAACCGCTTTTACGGCTGATGACTCCTACAGAAACGAGAACAGGTAAGCCCTGTTGGAAATGCTTTTGCCTCCAGCGTAAAAGTAAGAGTTCTGTAGTGAGCAAATCAACTCTCCTCCAACCCCGCTCCTGTTTTCTCAAGACATAAAAATACACTGGGAAAACATTATGCAATATTCACACGAAATCCAATCAATGTGCCCGATTCAACGCGGCGATCTTCATGCATCAGCACCGATCCCTGTTGAAGGCGCAATGATCAATCCAAAAGACGTTATCGCGATTTCTGGTCTTAGCCACGGCGTTGGTGCTTGCGCTCCTCAACAAGGTGCAGCAAAACTGACCCTCAACGTTAAAAACGGCATCATCGAAGAAGCTTTGATCGAGACGATCGGCTGTTCAGGTATGACTCAATCAGCCGCAATGGCCGCAGAAATCCTAACTGGCAAAACCATTCTTGAGGCACTGAATACCGACTTGGTATGTGATGCTATCAACGTCGCGATGCGCGAAATCTTCCTTCAATTTGTTTACGGTCGTACTCAATCTGCTTTCTCTGAAGGCGGCTTAGAAATTGGTGCGGCACTGGAAGATCTTGGTCAAACTCAACGCAGCCAAGTGGGTACTAGCTACTCAACTAAAGCAAAAGGCGTGCGTTACATGGAGCTGGCTGAAGGCTACGTAACAAAACTCGCGCTAGACGAAAACAAAGAAGTGATTGGTTACCAATATCTCAACCTCGGCAAGATGATGAAAGCCATCAACGAAGGCGTTCCTGCTGCAAAAGCGGCAGACAAAGCAACAGGGACTTACGGTCGTTTTGACGAAGCCGTAACGACAATCAACCCACGCCAACAATAATTGCCACCAAGAGGAAAGAGATTATGAACGCTCCAATTACTGAATCTGTACGTCGCACATTAGACGAAATGCAACTTTCTTCTCTGGAAGAGGCTTACCAATACTGTATGGATCGTGGTATCGACCCTAAAGCACTAGTGATGGACACTCAACCTATCGCGTTCGAAAGCGCGGCCGATGCCTACACACTGGGTACGGCTTTGGCGATTTTCCGCGGAGCAAAAACAGCAGAAGAAGCTGCAAACATCATCGGTGAAGGTCTTCAGGCGTGCACTAAACCCGGCAGCGTGGCAGAGCAACGCCAAGTGGGTATCGGTCACGGCGCATTGGCGGCTCGCCTACTGAATGAAGAAAGTGGCTGTTTTGCTTTCCTTGCTGGTCATGAGTCATTCGCAGCGGCAGAAGGCGCAATCAAAATCGCATTGAACGTGAACAAATCACGCAAAAATCCGTTGAAAGTGATCCTAAATGGCTTGGGTAAAGACGCCGCTTACCTAATCTCACGCATCAATGGTTTTACTTACGTACGCACTCAATACAACTACCAAACTGGTGAGTTAGTGGAAGTAGAACGTCGCCGATTCTCCCAAGGTCCACGTGGTGAGATCCTTTGTTACGGTGCAGATGATGTACGTGAAGGCGTAGCTATCATGCACAAAGAACAAGTGGATGTGAGCATCACTGGTAACTCAACCAACCCGACTCGCTTCCAACACCCTGTAGCAGGCATCTACAAAACAGAACGTAACCGTGAAGGCATGCCTTACTTCTCAGTTGCATCAGGTGGTGGTACTGGTCGTACTCTACACCCAGATAACGTGGCGGCTGGTCCTGCTTCTTACGGTATGACCGATACCATGGGTCGCATGCACGCTGATGCTCAGTTCGCGGGTAGCTCTTCTGTACCAGCACACGTAGCGATGATGGGCTTTATCGGTATGGGCAACAATCCAATGGTAGGTGCAACTGTTGCACTTGCAGTGGAGGTCGGTGAACTAAGTCTCTAAGTCGATTTATCGCTTTACTATCTAAAGCCAGTAAATCCAACAAACCCAGTGTAGGGGGAGTGACTTCGGTCCTCCCCTTATTTTTTGCGATGCCCCCTTCTCCAACTTCACTGTGTCTCTGTCCAAAATCGGTCTGATAAGGCTTTTGCGACACATTTCTCATCAGACAAACATATCTCTAAAAAGACAAAAGGTATCCATCTACGGACTTTCTCCATTTCCCCTCTTTAAACTCCCCAATACTCTCTTTATGATGACTGACAACTTAATTATTTCTTGTCAGTGAACAGACGAGACACAAGACTCAACACATGGAGATCAACTATGGCTTTCTTCTCTCTAGCCTTTGGTACGGCAACTAAAAACCGCGACGGCAAAATCATCGAAGCGTTTTTCCCAAACCCAGTTCTTAACCCAAGCGAAGCGCTTGTTAACGCACTAGCAGCAGTAGCAGGTTACGAGCAAGGCAACCAAGCTATCGAGATCTCTGCAGCACAAAGCGCAGAACTGGCAGCAGCATTTGAAGCAAACGGCGATGCAGCAAACGCATCTTTCGCAGCAAAAGCAGCAGAATCAGCACAACCACTTGTACTGGTTATCCTTGCAACTGACGAGCAGCCACAAAGCGTTGCTGAAGGCTTCCTAAAGCTTCAACTTATCTCTAACCGCCTAGTTCAACCACACGGCACGGTACTAGACGGCATCTTCGGTCTACTGCACAACATCGCATGGACTAACGAAGGTCCAATCGACCTACCTGAACTAGCAGAGCGTCAAATCGAAGCTCGCCTAGCGGGTCGTGCACTAAGCGTAGATTGCGTAGACAAGTTCCCTAAAATGGTGGACTACGTGGTACCAACTGGCGTTCGTATCGCTGACACTTCTCGCGTACGTCTTGGCGCACACGTTGGCGAAGGCACAACGGTAATGCACGAAGGCTTCATCAACTTCAACGCGGGTACAACTGGCGTGAGCATGGTTGAAGGTCGTATCTCTGCTGGCGTAGTGGTTGGTAACGGCTCTGACATCGGCGGCGGCGCATCTATCATGGGTACGCTATCTGGCGGTGGTAAAGTTGTGGTTTCTATCGGTGAAAACTCTCTACTGGGCGCAAACGCAGGTCTTGGTTTCCCAATGGGTGACCGTTGTACTATCGAATCAGGTCTATACGTAACTGCTGGTTCTAAAGTACGCATGCTAGATTCTGCTGGCCAAGAGGTAGAAGTAGTGAAAGCACGCGACCTTGCTGGTGTTTCTGACCTACTATTCCGTCGTAACTCTGTAACAGGTCAAATCGAGTGTCTTGCAAACAAGAGCGCGGTTGAACTGAACAGCGAACTGCATAAAAACAACTAATTCATTCGTGAATTAGCCCTACGAAAAATCCCCCAGCAGGAAACTGTTGGGGGATTTTTTAATTAGCAGTCTTAACTAGCGCTTTATCGGACGAATCCACATCGATAAGTCAGGGCATTCGGACTGCAAGTGCTCCATCAATTGTTTGGCTTCTGAATAATTGAAGTAAACATCACTGAACAAATAGTACGAACCATGAATGTGGTGCTCGTATAAAGGTACAGTCGCACACTGTGCAAATACCTTGTTCGGTGGCTTAGCACCAGAATAAAGTTGCACAACGTAAGCCTTAGAATTTGATGTCGATGGTTGAGATGGTTTTGGCGGAGGCGCTGGTTTTGATTTCTTCTGAACCGCTTTTTTCTCTAATAATGAACAGCTGGCAGCGTTGATATCAAAAGACATTACTTTCGATTTATCCGCGGCATCCAGAATATTGACGCGCTGAGCCTTTGCATCACCAAAACACTCTTTAGCCAAAGCGTAAGTCGCTAGCTCGCTCAAAATACAGGAAGACGTATCGTAGTAAATTTGCTGTACACCATTATTTAAATGCGCTTGCGGAGAGCATTTCACCATCTGACGGAACTCTGCTCCATCTAATATCCATAAATCCACCGCCTCTTGAATCGTGAGCTCAGCTTGCGCGCCAGAAGCAAACCCAAAACAACTCAAAAGTAAGCACCAAGAGAAGTAAGGCTTACTCATATTCGACGAAAACACTTACTCGTCTCCACCACCATCTTGATCAGACGATGCTGGCGCTTTTCGAGCATAGTTTGAGAACGTCTCAGGACCATCTTTCTCAGCTGCCAGCTTCTCGATTTTCTTATCCGTTTCATAATTCATAAGTGCATAGACAGACCAAATAGCGGCAGGTAACCAACCAATTAGAGTCACCTGTAGTATCAAACAAATAATGCCGGCCCAGTAACGACCAATCGTAAAAAATTGAAGCCAAGGAATTAAAATGGCAAGTACTAATCTCATGTCATTTCCTGTTTAGTATTTTATTATTCATGATCGCATTGCGCACTGATGCTCGGCCTATCAGCGATAGAGATTGCCGTCGATAACATTAAGTTCAAAAGAAAAAGCCGCCTAAGAATTTGGAGCTACGAACCGACGTGTGAAGCAAAACTTAAGCGGCAAGCTGAAAGGGTAAACCAAGCCACTGGAACACAGTCTTCTCCACAATGGCTTTAGCAAAGGGCACCAATTTTACAATACGTCCATATAGTAACCATGTAGGTGGTAGGAATATTTAGCATCTGCAAA
The DNA here is from genome assembly GCF_010092875.1 of Vibrio sp. LB10LO1. Lineage (NCBI taxonomy): Bacteria > Pseudomonadati > Pseudomonadota > Gammaproteobacteria > Vibrionales > Vibrionaceae > Vibrio > Vibrio sp. LB10LO1. The sequence continues at coordinate 8,840 of NZ_JAADJW010000014.1, read as the reverse complement.
TCAAGAACAATGGATATGCATACAAAATGAAGCATAGTCGTATGATATGGCGCACTCTTATCAGTATTGATACAAAAAATCCCCTAACAAATATTGCTAGGGGATTTTTATAGGCTCCATAAAGAGCACATTGTTACGACATGGCGTGTGACGTAATACTGAGCGTTTCAAACACTCAGTTTTTAGAACTTTACTTGTTCAAAAAGTTCACCGCTTTATCAGGGAAGTCAGTAAACAAACCATCCACTTTCACCTGATTGTAGAAGATATCCATCATGCCATCGAAGCTGTCGGTGTAAGCAGGAATACGTCCAGGGTCCGCTCGGAAAGTATAAGGGTGCACTTGCAAGCCCGCGTCTTTTGCCGCTTTCATCAAAGGTTTGATGATGATGTTATCCTTGGTGGATTTGTCATCCACCAACATTGGCTTCCAAGGACCGATCCCTTCCGCGTATTGTGCAACCTTCTTCATTCCATTGGCTTCAAACATCCAGTCATAACTGTATGGTGTTGCCTTGTCGCCTTTGTACTCCATGGTCTCGTTCCAGTCGGTGTAAGCCATGAGCTGAACGAGCTTTAAATCCATGTCCATTGCAGGCATGAGCTCACTGTTGATGCGCTGAAGTTCATTGGCATCAAAACACTGAAGGTACACTTTGTCGTCTTGTGAGTCGTAGCCGTACTGCTTTAAAACTTTAAGTACTGCTTTTGAGATGTCTTTACCTTCATGGCGATGGAACCACGGCGCCTTGATCTCAGGATAAATACCGATGTCATAGCCCAGTGTTTTGTTTAAGCCTTGGATCAGCTCAATCTCTTCAGCAAAGGTAGGGACGGTGAAGTCTGATTTCCACATTGGGAATCGAGTCGGGTAACCAGCTACCTTGTTCCCTTTCTCGTCGATGTTAAAGCCTTCTGTGACTCGCAATGATTTGATTTCTGCCAACGTGAAATCAATCGCGTAGTAACGGCCATCTTTACGAGCACGATCCGGGAATCGCTCAGCTACATCGGTCACGCGGTCGAGGTAATGATCATGCAGCACGACCAATTGTTCGTCTTTAGTCATCACCACATCTTGCTCGATGTAATCTGGTTTCATTGCGTACGCAAGGGCTTTGGCTTCCAATGTATGTTCGGGTAAGTAACCGGATGCGCCACGGTGAGCGATAACAAGGGGCTGGGCAATAGCTCCGGCAGATAGGCTACACGCCAAAAAAGTAATGCATACTGACTTTATTTTCATTGTTATTTCCTTAACTTATTTGAAGGGGCAGTATTCCACTGCCCCTTTAAGGTTTTATGACGCCAATGCTTCTTTCTCACGCGCTTTTTGTTCGTGGTGAGCACGCTCGCCAAGAAATGCGTAAGTCAAACAAACGATGGACGTGATGCATGAACCGATAAGGATGATAAAGCCGCCATCCCAACCAAAGTGGTCTACGGTATAGCCAAGAATCGCGTTTGCCGCAACTGCACCGCCTAAGTAACCAAATAGACCCGTTAGACCCGCAGCCGTACCTGCCGCTTTCTTCGGAGCAAGCTCCAATGCGTATAGACCAATCAACATTACCGGACCGTAAATCAAGAAGCCGATTGCAACCAGCGCCATCATATCGACTGCTGGATTACCTGCAGGGTTGAACCAGTAAACCAACACAGCGACGGTGACTAACGCCATAAATAGAATACCGGCTGGAGCACGACGACCTTTAAACAGTTTGTCTGAAATCCAACCACACAATAGCGTACCTGGGATACCCGCCCACTCGTATAGGAAGTAAGCCCAAGAAGATTTATCAACCGAGAAATCCTTCGCTTCTTTTAGGTATACCGGCGCCCAGTCCAACACACCGTAGCGGATCAGGTAAACAAACGCGTTCGCAATCGCGATTGACCACAACAACTTATTAGAAAAGACATACTTGAAGAAGATTTCCTTCGCCGTCATTTCTTTTTCGTGTGACTTGTCGTAATCGTCAGGGTAATCGTCTTTGTACTCTTCAATTGGTGGAAGACCACAAGACTGCGGTGTATCTCTTACCGTGAACCAAATAAAGACAGCAACGAGCGTGGCAAAAAATGCAGGAACATAGAAAGCGGTGCGCCAATCGTCGTTAAATGCCCAAAGGCCAAGAATGAACATAGGGCCGATCAAACCGCCACCTACGTTATGTGCCACGTTCCAAACCGACACTATCTCGCCGCGTTCTTTGCGCGACCACCAGTGAACCATGGTTCTACCACAGGCAGGCCACCCCATACCTTGGAACCAACCGTTTAGGAACAATAGAATAAACATCGCGGTAATGCTGCCCGTAGCCCAAGGCATGAAGCCGAAGCAGAACATCACAAGCGCAGACATTAACAGACCGCCACTTAAGAAGTAACGAGGGTTTGAGCGGTCAGAAACACTGCCCATTAAGAATTTTGATAAACCGTAAGCAATAGAAACGGCGGCTAAAGCAACACCTAGGTCACCACGGCTAAAACCTTGTTCAATAAGGTAAGGCATCGCCAAGCTGAAGTTTTTGCGGACCAGATAGTAGCCTGCATAACCAACAAAAATGCCGATAAAGAGTTGCCAACGTAAGCGAGAATAGGTGCTATCGATCTTGTCGGACGACAAGCGATCAATGTGCGCCTTGGGTTTGAATATTCCAAACATAGGAACCTCATAATTATATTGAGCGATGGTAAGGAGTCTTAAATCGCGAACGAGCAAAAAGGAGTTTCGTTCGAAAGTGGATGCATTTTATGAAATTCGATTTTTATTTCTGTGATAAATGTTGCATAAGAATTAAATTTCAGTAAATACAGAAAATTAGAGACTTTAAATTAGACTGCGCTTCCACTTTCCCCAAATTTCGTTACTGTTCACATACAACATTAAATGCGCAAACGAACAAATTAACCGCAGTTTTAGGCAAACCAAGCACTCAAACAACCACAGAATTAGGATAAAAGATTGAGTTTGAACAACTTGGACACGCTAACCACCAGTCATCAAGGCTAAATACGTGGTGTTGCCACAATGTCATTCCATTAACAACTGAGGTTGATATCGCTCTCCCACTCACTAAAGCTCATGAGACATGTTTTCGAAGTAAAAGCTCACTCACCAGCCCTAAGGAAGGCTCCCTTCTCTTAGCCGTGTATGAAAGCAGAGTATCGAGTCAATAAATATCAGCAATCCCTTATCATTATTAGTGTTAGCTAGCTCTTTAGGGTTAGTTTTCAACCAATAATCTGAGCAATTTACCACCATTCACGAAGCAGCTTCACAAAACTCCTCTTACCAGTTTGTGCATTGATTTTCACATCGGTAGTTTTAAGCCGAAAAGTCGAAGTCGAAGCTTCTAAATCGTTTTATCGAGTTTCCTTTTTGAGCAAAAGATGCGTCAATTAACAAAAACGAAGAGTTTGATTAACAAATTTATGCTCAAACGCTCATTTTTAACGCTCGTTTGTTTTCGCAAACGTTTATATATGCACAATAGAACCGTGCTAGATAAGCATAAATATTAAAGGACTCTTAACATGACAACGAACAAACACCCCTCACTGCTCGGAGAATGTTTGGCCGAGTTTATCGGTACAGGATTACTTATCTTTTTTGGCGTAGGCTGTGTTGCTGCACTTGTGTTGACCGGAGCTCAATTTGGTCAATGGGAAATCAGTATTGTATGGGGCTTTGGCGTCGCTATCGCTATTTACTGTACTGCGGGCGTATCCGGTGCACACATCAACCCTGCCGTAACTATCGCACTGGCGATGTTCCATGGATTTGATAAGGCGAAAGTAGTGCCTTATATCATTGCGCAAATGCTCGGTGCATTTTGCTCTGCCGCTTTGGTTTACAGTTTGTACAGTAACCTGTTTACGGATTACGAAATCGCACACAATTTCGTTCGTAGCAGCAAAGAGGCTCTCGCCACAGCAGGCATTTTCTCGACTTACCCACACGCTTCTCTCTCTTTCTTTGGCGCTTTTGCTGTGGAATTCGTGATTACTGCAGTGCTGATGTTTGCCATTCTTGCTCTTGGTGATGAGAACAACGGCGCACCTCGCGGCGCGATGAACCCATTACTTATCGGTATTCTCATTGCGGTTATCGGTGGTTCTTTAGGTCCATTGACTGGCTTTGCGATGAACCCTGCTCGTGACTTCGGCCCTAAACTGTTTGCTTACTTTGCAGGCTGGGATTACGCACTGACTGGTGCTCGTGAGATCCCATACTTTATTGTTCCAATTCTTGCTCCTATCGCAGGTGCTTGCTTCGGTGGTTGGTTGTACCCGAAAGCGATTGCTGCATATCTGCCACAACAAGGTCATGGCTGTACTATCCCTAACCAGTGCGAGACCGAAGAAGCAGAACAAGCTCAAGCTTAAAACCAACTCATTCGAACATTTACTAAAATATAAATAACGAAACAAAAGGATTCTTACCATGACTGAGCAAAAATACATTGTTGCCCTAGACCAAGGCACGACAAGCTCTCGTGCTGTCATTCTGGATCATGACGCGAATATCGTAAGCGTCGCTCAGCGAGAATTTACTCAGATTTATCCAGAGGCTGGTTGGGTTGAACATGACCCAATGGAAATCTGGGCAACTCAAAGCTCTACTTTGGTTGAAGCACTTGCAAAAACCGGTATCCGTAGCGACCAACTTGTTGGTATCGGTATTACCAACCAACGTGAAACCACAATTGTATGGAACAAGGAAACAGGCAAGCCGGTTTACAACGCGATCGTGTGGCAATGTCGCCGTACTGCCGATATTTGTGAAGAATTAAAAGCACGCGGACTAGAAGATTACGTTCGCGACAATACAGGTCTGGTTCTAGACCCTTACTTCTCTGGCACAAAGGTGAAATGGATTCTAGATAACGTTGAAGGTGCGCGTGAAGATGCTGAAGCAGGCAAACTGTTATTCGGTACCGTTGATACTTGGTTGGTTTGGAAGATGACACAAGGTCGTGTTCACGTAACGGATTACACTAACGCTTCGCGTACCATGCTGTTCAACATCAACGACCTATGCTGGGATCAGAAAATGCTGGATGAAATGGGTATCCCAGCGTCGATGATGCCTGAAGTAAAACGCTCATCAGAAATCTACGGTCAAACCAACATTGGTGGTAAAGGCGGTACTCGTATCCCAATCGCTGGTATTGCAGGTGACCAACAAGCAGCGCTTTACGGTCAGATGTGTGTAGAAGCAGGTCAAGCGAAGAACACCTACGGCACAGGTTGTTTCTTGTTGATGAACACGGGTAAAGAGAAAGTAACCTCGAAAAATGGTCTACTGACTACCCTAGCATGTGGTCCAAAAGGCGAGCCAGCTTACGCTCTTGAAGGTGCGGTATTCATGGGTGGCGCTTCAATTCAATGGCTACGTGATGAAATGAAGATACTGGCTGGCGCTGAAGATTCAGAATACTTTGCGACCAAAGTAGATACTTCAAATGGTGTTTACGTTGTTCCTGCATTTACTGGTCTGGGCGCACCATATTGGGATGCTTACGCTCGCGGTACGATTGTCGGTCTAACTCGTGGCGTAAACTCTAACCACATTATCCGTGCAACTTTGGAAGGCATCGCTTACCAAACTCGTGATGTGCTAGATGCAATGCAAGCAGACTCGGGCATTAAACTCGCGAATCTTCGTGTGGATGGCGGCGCAGTGGCGAACAACTTCCTGATGCAGTTCCAATCTGATGTTCTTAATACCGAAGTTCATCGTCCTCAAGTGACCGAAGTGACCGCTTTGGGTGCAGCATACCTAGCTGGTCTAGCGGTTGGTTTCTGGAATAGCATTGATGAGCTGCAAGACAAAGCGGTGCTCGATCGCACATTCGAACCACACGATGATGAAGAAAAACGTAACCGTCGTTACAAAGGTTGGAAGCGCGCAGTTAAGTGTGCTCAAACCTGGTCTGAGCTTCACGACGAAGACGATTAATTTCTGATAAACGATTAGTTTCCCCCTGATTAATCGTAAAGAGCGCCGAGTTGGCGCTCTTTTTTTGCGTTCGATCGCGGATTCCACACTCCCACAGCTTCTCACAATGCGCTAATTCGAGCACAATAGAGCAAGTTTCTATTTTCGATTTTGAAGCATTGGCGATTACCAGTGCACAGGGGAGTGCTAAGTGAAGCAAATACCAAGACACCAACAGATTGTTGAGTTGGTGAAAAAACAAGGCTATGTCAGCACGGATGAGCTGGTAGAAAAATTTAATGTTAGTCCTCAGACTATTCGCCGCGACCTAAATGACCTCGCAGATGAAAACAAAATTCGTCGCTACCACGGTGGTGCAACCATTCCTCTCAGTTCAGAGAACACCTCATACAACACGCGTAAAGCGCTTAACTTCAATGAAAAAGATGTCATTGCGGAAGAACTCGTAAAACACATTCCAGATGGCGCCACCTTGTTTATTGATATTGGCACGACCCCAGAAGCCGTCGCTCGAGCACTGAATAAAAACCACAAACAGCTTCGCGTGGTGACCAATAACATTAATGTTGCCACCATTCTTTTACCGAACCCAGAAATCAAAGTGATTTTGGCGGGCGGCGAAGTTCGCAACCGTGACGGCGGCATTGTCGGTGAAGCGACGCTCGATTTCGTCAAACAATTCCGTCTCGATTTCGGTATTTTGGGCATCAGTGGGATCGATTTTGATGGCTCACTGCTGGACTTTGATTACCACGAAGTTCGCGTAAAACAAGCCATTATTGATAACAGTCGTAGTGTATTCCTTGCCGTTGACCATTCGAAGTTTGGTCGTAATGCGATGGTGAAACTGGGCAATATCGCGCAATTGAACATGGTATTCACAAACAAACAACCACCAGAAGAGATTCTCGCGATTCTAAAAGAAGCCGCAGTTCCGCTCGAAGTAGTTGATACACAAATAGAAAGAGTCGCAGCCGAATAGCGTTTTCACTCACTATTTACGCGCATAAATGACCTCTGTCTTAATTAGGCAGAGGTTTTTTTGTGCCCAAATCACACAAAACGCTCATAAACGAAAATAAATAATGACCAAAAACGAAACCTAAGCTAGGATAAACTTATGTTCCAAAATGCTCGTTCGCTCACCAAGAGGTCAAATTTATGAGTATCCAACAAAATGCTTCCACGACGAATTCATCCCCTACTCTAGATATGATCGTGATCGGCGGCGGCATTAACGGGGCTGGTATTGCTGCTGATGCTGCTGGCCGTGGTTTAAGCGTCGGTTTGTACGAAGCTAACGACTTCGCATCGGCAACCTCTTCTGCAAGTTCAAAACTGATCCACGGTGGATTACGTTACCTTGAACACTATGAATTTCGTTTGGTTTCGGAAGCGCTCGCTGAACGTGAAGTGATCTTACGTAAAGCACCACATATCGCATGGCCTATGCGTTTCCGTTTACCTCATCGCCCATTTTTACGCCCAGCTTGGATGATCCGCTGTGGTTTGTTCCTTTACGATAACTTGGGTAAACGAACCACTCTTCCAGGCAGTAAAACTGTCAACCTTGCAAAATCAGGCCTTTTGAAACCTGAAATGAAAACCGGTTTCGAATACTCAGATTGTTGGGTAGATGACGCACGCTTAGTGTTGTTGAACGTTCTAGCGGCTAAAGAGAATAACGCAGAAGTTCGCAACTACTGCCGCGTAGAAAAAGCATACCGTGAAGGCGGTATTTGGCATGTCACTATTCATGACGTCACCACAGACCAACGTTTCGAACGCAGAGCGAAGGCCCTAGTGAACGCCGCTGGTCCATGGGTGAAGCAATTCTTTGATGAAGGATTGGATCAAACTTCTCCTCGTAACATTCGTTTGATCAAAGGCTCGCACATCGTTGTTCCTCGTATCCACAACGAGCCGCAAGCCTACATCCTACAAAACAAAGATAACCGCATCGTATTTATGATTCCTTACTTAGATAAGTTCTCGATCATTGGTACAACGGATGTGGAGTACAAAGGCGATCCTCGCAAAGTATCTATTTCAGAGGAAGAAGTCGATTATCTAATCGATGTCGTCAATCAGCATTTCGTCCAGCAATTAAACAAGGATGATGTTGTGTGGTCGTTCAGCGGTGTGCGTCCGCTGTGTGATGATGAGTCTGACTCACCACAAGCCATCACACGCGATTACACACTTGAACTGGACGCAGAATACGATCAAGCACCGTTACTTTCTGTATTTGGCGGTAAACTCACGACTTACCGTAAGCTTGGTGAGGCAGCCCTCAATAAACTTGCTCCTTTCCTACCTGAAATGGGTAAAGACTGGACGGCAAACCAAACGCTTCCTGGCGGTAACTTTAGTTGTAGCCGTGAGCAGCTAGTGAAGATGATTCATGCGAAATACTCATGGGCGGCAGAAGCGATGTTGCTGCGCTATGTGACTCAGTTTGGTACCCAAACTTGGGACCTGATGGAAGGCACTAACAGCATAGAAGGTCTTGGTCATTGCTTCTCAGAGCAAGCAAGCGGCGTATATCAACGTGAAATTGATTACTTGATGAATCACGAAATGGCGCTAACCGATGAAGACATCTTATGGCGTCGTACAAAACTTGGTTTATACATGAACGAAGAGGAGAAAATCGCACTGGCAGAATATCTACAAGAGAAGCTGCAACAGAAAGTCGTTAGCCTCTCACAAGTAAGTTAAATTGGACTCTCCTAATACAAGCCTGCACCCCGCCTGTCTCTTGATCACAAGTCTAGTGATCAAGAGACATTGCGAGTTCGTAGCCCTCAAGGATGGTTTGTAGTTTAAACCATCCTTCCCAAAGCACCTTTATTGAAGCTCTACCCGTCCT